>CAZKXE010000113.1:0-1514 GCA_964556855.1 uncultured Candidatus Saccharibacteria bacterium | reverse complement strand
CCCATAGCCAAGGCTCATACATACCATGAGGGGTAAGGATAAATGGAATTTTGTTTTTTATTGCAAATTTAGCTGCGTAATACTGAGGGTACATCCAAACGCCATGTATATGAATAATATCTATACCTTTATCTAGTTTTATTTTTTCTAAAAGTTTTGCCCAATTTTTTGAATACAACCATGGTTTGTTTGTCTCTACAAGATAAATATCATCTTCATTCTCCTTTTTTGAAGAAATAATAAACGACTCAACATCTTGAATGTTATTTAGTCTTTCATTAAGCTCATTAACTACAGTACGTAAACCTCCACTATAAATTGAGTAGTCTTCTATTATGTGTGCTATCTTCATTAAAATCTTTTATAAAAATTAGTAAGAAAAAATAAAACTCAGGAGGAAAAAAATGCCCTTCTCTTAATAATTTTATTATTAAATAAAAAAATGCTCCTTGCTCTATCTCTTTACTTTCACCTTTAAAAACATGTATTGCTCTAAAAATAAAATAAAATAAAATAAATAAGGCAAAAACCCCAAAATCAACTAACAACCTCAATAATAAGGAATTAGCGTCATCTTTATTAATTTTAGATAATCCTAGTGTAATTAAATAATCTGGAGGTTTCATTAAAGAGTAATATTTTTCATATTGACTACGATATGAACCAAGACCAGTACCTAATGGGTTGTGTATAAAACTTGTTTTAGTAATAAACATATTACTTAACAAAGCATAAGAACTTAAATTAGTTGATTGCTTAAATTTCCCATCATTTATTGCCGAAAATGATTCAACTGTTTGCTTTGCTCTTCTAATAAAAAAACTTGAATCTTCAGAATTCACATCCTTATCCCAATTAGAATGTAAATAATAAAAACCCGCTCCCAAGGGTATTAAAGATACTAGTAAATATTTAATAAAATATTTAGCCTTAAAAAGAGGTATAATAATCATTAAAAACAACCCTATAAAACCTATTGAAGATTTAGAAAGTACAACTGTAAAAAGTAAAACAAATACTCTAAAATATTTCTTTTGTTTCCAATATATATATATGGCAGGCAGCATAATAGCCGCATAATGAGCCGGCTCCTGTAAAATGCCATTTAATCTATCCCCTTCTAAGAACACATTTATTCTTAAATAAAACATAATATAATTATTTACAAATAAACAAAAATCAATTAAAATAACAAACTATTACAAATTAATTTAAATATGGCACAGAAAGCCAAAAATGATTTAAATAACTTCAAAGGAATTTACTACAACGATAATAAAAACGAAAAAAAACCTCAATATGAGTTCGGAGCCCATTTTGGATATCAAGATATGTGTAAACGATTAGATAATCTACTGACTACTCTTAGTCCAGACAGAAGAGGGATTCATACAAATATTGCTAATAACAATAAAAATAATAATCAGTCAAATCCTAATGAAATTACTTTGAAAATAAGGTCTTTACAGGGTAAAGCTAAAATTAATTTATTACATAATATAATATACTTTTTA
>CAZKXE010000112.1:0-1537 GCA_964556855.1 uncultured Candidatus Saccharibacteria bacterium | reverse complement strand
GCCAGCATGAATTCTGGTTATAATAGATTTTTATCCCCTATAATGATTTGAATAATTCTGAATACGCCCCGTTTTACAAACCTTATATTGAAGAAATAGGGCAGGAGTTGGACATCCTATCCGGATTGGAGTTGATTGGAAATGAATTTGTTGATTGCATGAAGGCTGTATACCTTGAAGGAAATATGAAAGCAAATGTTACGGAGAATGATTATGAAATAACTTCATTATACAACAAATCGCTCTCGGGTTCATATTTTCTTAGAACACTTAATCTTGTACACCGGAATCAGGCTTTTATAACCAATAATGAAGCAAAAGAATGTGATGATTGTATATTTATGAAAAATACAAGTAGAATGGAAATGACCGGTAACACAATTTTTGCTAAGCAGGTTGGTATTTCCATTAGAGAATTTAAGCCTTATATAGTAACTACTTCTAATTTGGGTAATGTATCAAATAATACCATTAGAGCATCAGAGTATGGAATGTATTTAGAAGATGTTTATCCATTTAATTTATCAAATAATACTATTGATATGGAGTATCAAGGTGCAGGCATAAATACGTTCAACACTAAAAATAACGTAAATAGTAGAGGGATTTATATAAATAATTTTGGATTACAGGTTTCTCTCCCGAATCCTATCTTAATGAGCAATAATGAAGTAAAGCACGCTAAGATTGGAATTTTAGCCCAAAATACTCAGGTGAACTTGCATAATAATACCATACTAGATTTAAATGATGTTACTGCTGCTCCAACATCTTGTTGGCCTTTTTCACCGTGTCCTACAAACCCAGCTTACGGAATTAGGGTTGTAAATTCAGAAACGATATTAACTGAAAATAAAGTGTTTAATACTCCTGCTCACTATACAACAACTAATCCACGTACTAACACACTAATAACTGGTATCGAAATAGATAACCCTACATACGGAATAACAGGATGGCCTATTGTAAAATGTAATACAGTAGAAAACGTAGGGTCTGGACTTAAATTTACGGGAAATAATCATGATGGTAGAGATGTATTATACAACAAAATGAAAGATAATACCTATGGGTTTGTTCTAGCTAACAATGGTTTATTAGATAGAGTATCTGTTGATGGAACTGCTTCTAGAAACGAATGGGTAGGTAACTTTACAGGTGGTAGTAACACTTTAGCTATTAACTCTGATGGAAGCTCAACGACCTTATATGTTGAAAATGGTGGAATTCCTGATCCAGTTATATTTTCAAGTCATATACAAGGTAGTTTATCCACTGCTGTTGTTAAAGACAATATAGGTAACCTCCCTAATAGTATCGGATGTAGCGCTAGAGCAAGGATTAGAAATAACACTACCGTAACGAATCAAGGTTTGTTAAGTACCAATAAGAGCCTTACTACTAAACAACCTTATATGGTTTTTGCTCCTGATAGTGCGCTCCAATTTAATCAGCAGCTCTTTTTCTATCACCTTTCAAAAGATTCAGTATTAATGAACAGCACTGCTCTAAAACAATTTGCTGATTCTATGCGTAG
>CAZKXE010000111.1:0-1557 GCA_964556855.1 uncultured Candidatus Saccharibacteria bacterium | reverse complement strand
CGTTCTTGTCGGCTTTGTTGTTTGTTTCCTGGTCTCTAAAATATCACTTTTCATTGGATTGCCCGCTATTTGCGCTTAACCGATGTTGTGCGCAGGCTTTTTATTTATTAAAATCAGTCTGTCCACACTGAATTTCTTTATCGTTGATTATATAATGTAGATTTTCTCCTTTTAAGCTAAAACCTGCTCGCATCACACCATCTACACCATGATCAAAGAGAATAATCACATAAAACATTTTTGAATCTTTCGGGTTGATTGTTCCTTGCATGGAGGACGATTTATATAGTTCTCTATCTAAAAATGATTCTAAGCTTGTAAAACCATAGTCAAATAAAGGTTTTTTATCAAGTGTCATTTTGTCGGCAGGAAGATATATTTTAAAGTTGTTGTCCGTTGAAGATGGAAGTTTAATTGATTCTGCAGGAAAATCCATCGAGAACTCAAAAGGATTAGCCGTCTCATTAGTTATACGAGTCCAAAATATTGCATAGACATAATTCTTACCATTTGGACTAGTGTATTTTAATCCGCCTTTTGGCAAGCTATTCTCAATTATCAGTTTCTTACCAAAAGTGTCATTATACTCATATTTAGTATGAAGATACTTGTCATCATGATTAGTTGGTTGTTCCTTTAATTTGATATTTTCTTTAGAATCCAATTTATTTATATCAATTGCGTCTGGCTTTGATTTACTACTTTCTACACAAGAAATTAGTCCTGTGGAAATCATAATTAATATTATTAAACTTCTTCTCATTTTTTTTTGCTTGCGCACAACGGTCTTGGTTAAGGCAAGTAGTGGGAGTAGGGACACGTTCTTGTCGGCTTTGTTGTTTGTTACTTGGTGTCTAAACTATCACTTTTCATTGGAATGCCCGCTATTTGCGCTTAACCGATGTTAGCAACTGGCACTTTAGAACTCTTAATCTCTGTAAGTTATTTGTCAAAGGGCAAAAACTCTTAAAGTAAAAGTATAGATTTTCGGATCTATATCATCTGATCGACCCCAAAAGAATAGTTTTTTACATTTATCATTTTTTATTCCATTTGAACTTCTTTCATTATTATAAATAAATTTATATTTTTTTAAGGAATCGTTTCTTTTTATTTCAGCTTTAAATACACTTAAATAATTGTAATCTGAAGTCACAGGGATTTTAAGGTTTATCAAATAGAGACTGTTTTTATAGAATGCTAAATTCCCATTCATCAAAACCTCTTTTTTGGTTATAGGTAACTTTACTTTTTTAGTGACTTTATAGAAAATAGTATCTTTAAATTTCAAATTTTCAAGTTCAAATTTTTCGAAGGAATCAAATTTTTTCAAAACTTCATCTACGTTAGAACCAAGATTGATTTCATCATTAAATACTCCGCTTAATGAAAAACTGCAATCTATATTTTTATCATCTAGATTTGAATTTTGAGCAAAGAGAAAATTAGTAGCTAATAAGAATATTAGAATTATCTTATGATTCAAATTTTTCATAGACTTGTGTATTATACTGAAATAGGTTGACCATTTTTGATTCAATTTTCGACAGTTTAAAT
>CAZKXE010000110.1:0-1621 GCA_964556855.1 uncultured Candidatus Saccharibacteria bacterium | reverse complement strand
CAAAAATTATTAAAAGTAGATATGAGAGTGAAGGCGGTAGATGTGCCAGATCAGAAAGCCATCACCAAAGATAATATTTCTGTAAACGTAAATGCTGTGATCTACTATAAAATCAAGGATGCTGATAGAGCTGTTCTTGTAGTAGAGGACTTTTTCCATGCAATGTCACAGTTGGCTCAAACAACTATGAGAGATGTGGTTGGAGAAGTTGAATTGGATGAATTGTTGGCACAAAGAGACAAGATTTCTGAACGAATTAGAGAAATAGTAGATAAAGTTTCAGATCCTTGGGGAATTGCTGTTGATGGAGTATCACTAAAAGATGTTGCTTTACCAATGGATATGGAAAGAACTATTGCGAAACAGGCTGAAGCAGAAAGAGAAAAAAGAGCAGTCATTATTAAAGCCGAAGGAGAAGTTGCGTCAGCCGAAAATATGGCCAAGGCAGCTAAAACCCTTGCTGGAAGCACAGGAGCTTTGCACCTAAGAACATTACAATCAATTAATGACTTGTCTTCTGATCAGTCAAATACTGTAATATTTGCATTGCCACTTGAAATTTTAAGAGCTTTTGAAAGTATGGGTCGTGATAAAAAGGAATAAATCGCTTTAATTTGTTTGTAGTATAAAAACCAACCCCACATGGTTGGTTTTTATTTTGATAATAATTAAATTAAAATATGTGACTAAATCTTTACCTCTTTAAATAAAAATCTGTTATAATATATTTATTAATGTACATTGAAGAGTCAAAACTAAAAGATTTTATTGTTGATTCTGGTTTAGTTTCCAGAACCGATTTTGACTCTGCACTAGCCCAGGCCGAAAAAACAAATCAAAAAATTGGAGATTTTCTGGTCAGTGAAGGAAAGTTAACAGAGGACGACTTAAAAAGAGTGCAGGCTTATATTTTAGGAATTCCTTTTATAGATGCAGGAGATCAAAAAATCGATTACGATGTTTTATCACTAATACCAGAGCCGATCGCAAGAAAACATAATATTATTTCTTACGATCTTAATGATAAAAATCTAGAAGTTGCAATGCTTGATACTGATGATCTATCATCAATTGATTTTATTAGTAAAAAAACAGGTTACAAGATTTTACCTAGACTTACTTCTACCCATTCGTTAAAAAAAGCGCTGATTCAATACCAGAAAAGTTTGAAGGCGGATTTTGGAGATTTGATAAAAAAAGAATCAGAGAATATTAAAAAAAATTTAGAAAAAATAGAACAAACTGGGAAAACTGATTCGATCGCAGAGGATCTACCTGTAATTAAAATTGTGGACACTTTACTGAGACACGCTGTTTTTCAAAGAGTTTCAGATGTTCATATAGAACCTGCCGATAAAGAATTAATAATTCGTTATCGAATAGATGGAATTTTACATGATGCTATGAAATTACCAAAAACAGCAGGTCCGGCAATAGTTTCTAGAATTAAAATTTTATCTAATTTGAGATTAGATGAAAAAAGATTGCCGCAAGATGGACGTTTCAAAGCTGATTTTGATGGAGAAAAAATTTCATTCAGGGTTTCAATTTTACCAGTTTATTTTGGCGAAAAAATAGTTATGAGGATTTTACCAGAAGGTGGTGGAGGATTTACTCTGGA
>CAZKXE010000109.1:0-1673 GCA_964556855.1 uncultured Candidatus Saccharibacteria bacterium | reverse complement strand
AACTATTTCCGGCTTCCAAATGAAAAAAGTCCGATTCACCTTTTTGTTTTAAAAAATCAATCATTTTATTGACCTGCGTTCCTTTACCACTAGCAGATCTACCTATGAAAATGTATGTTTGATTATTCATAATTTAGAACGAGCCACTAGCTGAAACAACAGAGATAGAGAAAAGGACAAATATTAAAAATGAAAATAATAAAATTGTTTTAATAAATTTAAACATGTCCTTTTATGTCCTTTATTATAACAGTTTAAATTTATAATAAGCTTTTATACTGTGGAAAAATATTTTTTTAAAATTCAATGTAATAAGGATTTATCATACATCTTGTTTGTTTTGAGTCTATAATAGAACCCATAGCACCAGTATCTGGATTATAAGCCCTACAAGTCAAAGTGTAATTTGTTTGAGAGTTAACATTTTCAAAAATATTGTAGCTCGCTATAGTACCACTAGTGTTTGGTGTAAGACCTAAAGATTGAGATTGATTATTATCAGAAGTAATTTCACAATCTATTAAATTAGTATTCTCTGTTGTAATAAGCCAATCTAATTTACAATTTTCACCTTCATTAATCAGTCTTGGGTTTGAATTAAAAACACTTATGGTAACATCGCTATTGTCACTAATAATACATTCAGTCTCATCCGGACTTAACACATATGGTTCTTCACAGCTAAGACCACAAGGTTGACCCAACGGAATACATTGAGACCCACATAACCATCTATCATCTGGACATTCGTTACCACAGGGTTGATCATCAGATATACAAACATCACCACATACGCGTTTTTCATAAGGACAATAGGCAGTACAAGGGACAGTATTAGAATCTTGTGAACACTGCCATGACCATCCAAGATTATCATAAGTCTCAACTATGCTTGAAGATACAACATTAGCATCGACAGAACATAGATTTGTATTAGATTCTGATGGCCTATTTGATGTTTCGGTTAATGTCCCACATGATAAAGGTTCCAAGACCACACATTCAGCAGGAACTGTTACAGAATCTTCTGCTGTATAACTTCTGAGCTGACCTTCAAATTCATACCAAGCTTTTACTTGATAAGTATAAGTATTACCTTCTGCAAAATTGGGTGCTTCTTTAAGATTATGAGGATCTGTTGTAGTTGAATTTTCTCCTGGATCAGCTATTTTTTCTGAATCTTCAAATAAACCATTGTTATCGTAATCAATGTATACCGAATAACCTGACGCAGTATCAACATTACCCCAGACTAATTCAACATTATATGGGTCTTCTTGGTAATAACAACCATCGTTGGACATCGCTGTTGCGTCTAGAACAAAATTTTCTGGTTTTGGTGGTGGTGGTTCTGTTGGTGGATAGACTGGAGGAGGGATAGGTTTATCAACCGGTATATCTATCTCACTTGGCGCAGGACATGAATCTGGATTATGTTTGTATTGATATGGTAAATCAAAAGGCACATTTAAGACATTAATACCCCCCGTTTTTATAACTCCCATTGGGTGATCATAATAATACCTATCTGAACTACAACCATTCCAAATACCACTATCAGAATAGCAATCTGGATCTCTATATGTTTCATCGTATTTTTTTTGTTGTAATATACCAAAATAACTTCTCCCCACAGGTCTATTACTCAAACTATCACTTAATTTAATAGGGGT
>CAZKXE010000108.1:0-1673 GCA_964556855.1 uncultured Candidatus Saccharibacteria bacterium | reverse complement strand
AATAACAGCATATTGCTGTGATTCAATGGTTTGGTTACCAGTATAGTTATCCGGGAAATTTATTTTATGATTAACCTGGTTTTCTAGAAACCTGAAATCGGTCGGGTTAATATTTTCCGCCCCAACATTGAAAATTTCGATCCATTCCCTACCCGTATCAGTCCCTGGCACATCGTACATAATTTCAGTAATCTGAATTTGAGCAAAAATAACCCCAGGGATTAAATAAACCACACTTGAAAATATTGGAATAAAGGTTGTTTTTAAATATCTCATACCAAAACCATAGCAGAAACATCATGAAGAATAATTAAAAATAATATGAAATTTTAGTGAATAATGGCTACCAAGGAAATTTAAAAGAATTTCATCAAAATTTCGAAAATATTTTAGCTAAATTTTAGGTGGAATAAGTTAAATTTAAGGGATGCACAAGGATTTTGATCGATGGAATAAAGTTAAAAAAGAAATAGAAGTAAGTTCCGAAAATAAAAGCGTTCTCGTTGGTGAATTTTATTGGTGTAAAATTGGTCTAAATATTGGTTCGGAGGAAAATGGAAAGTATCCAATATTTAATAGACCTGTATTTATATTCAAAAAAATTGATTATTATAAATGCGCAATTTGTCCCCTAACAACATCGGGAAGAAAATATATTAACAAGATAAGACTCGGTTATATTAATAGAAAGAAAAATTACTTAATTCTTGATCAATTAAAAATTATAGATACAAAAAGAATTGAGGATAGAATAGAGATTATAAATAATAATATCTCTATAAAAGCAACAAAAGCTGTGCTAGGTTTTCTAGACAGCTTTCGTAATACCCAGTAAAGGGTGGGCCTTTCAAAGGCGATGATTAAATATTATCAAATCATTGATTAAAGTCAAACCGAGAAATTCACAGAAATTTCACAAAAAAATCATCACACCTTACTAGGTTTCAAATGAATTAAAGAATACTAAGATCCTCTAATCAGTTAAATTTTAAATATGCTAAAATAAATTCTAAATGAAAAACCTCAGCCAACCAAACAAAAGAAAAACCCAAACCGAAAAACTAAACCCAAAAATTCTGGTAACCGGTAATTTCGGCCCAAAAGACCTTCAAATTAGAATCAAAAAAAGTAACCGCGAGGTAAACCCGTTAATAGAATCTGAACTCGACCAAATTTGGCAAAATATAAAAAATAAATCAAAACAGGCAGGTAAAAAATGCTACGACGGCACCCTATACAGACTAAACAACATTATTATACAACCAAAAATTTCGGAACCAAGAGAGAGAGAGAGAGAGAGAGAGAGAGAGAGTTGCGCACAATAACAGTCTAGCAACCAATCAAAACCACCCCAACGACTACAACCTGAAAATTGAATTCGCCACTATCAAATACAGCCTCGCATCTGCCCTAGAACATATCGTCCACACAATTATCACTAAAATCGAACAAAGGCACAGAGTTTGCAATGTAACCGCCCATATTGTAACTGCGGATAATAAATACATTTTAGCCAGATTAAGCGGCCGATCAATGAACCAATACGAAATAGATCATATTGGAGGAATTATCGAAAAACCCCTACCCTTGCAAAGCGGTGCGGATTTATTCAATCATCTCTACAAAGAAATGAAAGAAGAAGCCAAAATAAATAAAAAGGATGTTGCCGAATC
>CAZKXE010000107.1:0-1715 GCA_964556855.1 uncultured Candidatus Saccharibacteria bacterium | reverse complement strand
TGGTCACCTACTATTAGTATATCAACACGACTGTCTTCGCATTGAATAAAAACTCCGGATATTATAATTAGTTTAATTTTCCCAACCTTGTTTAATCTTTTCTGAATGTCGGCGTGTTGCAAGGGTTCGTTATTAATCAGCAAATTTTTCAGATGTTTCATCAAAGGAAAATTGGGATTTAAAATATAAGAGTCAATTCTCTTTTTCGATACTTTTCCAGTTTTAGTTTCAGTTTTTTTAGTAACTGTTCTTTTCTTTAGTAATTTAATATCTTGGAGAATTTTTAATTCTTTGACTGCTTCTGTTGCAGAAACTTTTGATCTATCAATAATAGCTTCTTTATCGAAAAGAGTGGCTTCGTTGAATAAGAAGAGTTTCATTATTTTTACTCTTGATGCGGATCCGAAAATTTTTTCTAAAATATTGTAAGCCATAATCTGTAATGAGTTATTTAAAAATATAAACAATTAACTAATGAAATTCATAAAAATTAATGCTGCACCTAGGATTAAAATGAATAATCCAACAGATTTTAAGAATGTATTATTAATCATACTACATTTTTATTATAACCAATTTTTAAATAATTGCTATTTTATATAGATATTCAGTATTAAAGTGCCTTCAGGCCCCACCACATATATAATATGTATGTGGCAACATACCAATTAAAATAAAGAACATTCATAACTTCATATATTTAAATTCCGAATCAATAAATCAAAATTTTGGAGGTTTTCTTTATCAAGTAGGTTTCTGATTAAATTAATAGTTTGACTATCTACCTTTACAGAACTGCCCCCTAGCGATTCTTTGGCTAGGAATTTTCCATTTGGGTAATACATTTTTATGATAATTTCTGGCATATCCGGATTTATTTGGAAATTTGATATTTCACCAGCAATAGTAATTTGGCTATTTGCACTTAATATAGTGTCATTCGGTATTTTAAATAGGGCTTCGTCGTTTAATTTAAAATAAAAACCGCCAAAATTAACCTCGAAATTGCTTTCGTTATTCAACAGTATATCCACATGTTTTCCACTTTTTATTAAATCTATCGAAATTTGTGGTTCACGAATAATAACCGTGATTCTGGTAGTGGCATTTTGGTCCATATTTTCTGAATCATTATATTTCCCATTCAAAACAACGTTATATCCCCCTGCAGTGTAATAAGTATGATCTGGTGAAAAGCCTTTTTTGGAATCAGCATCACCAAAAGACCAATTAAACTTAATTTTTCGGTGATCATCTCTATTAAAATTCGAGATTGCTAGGAAATCTATCGGAGTATTAATAATACAGTATCTAGTGCGACCTGCTCCAATTTTTAGATTAGTTGCAGCATCCTCAAATGAAAGGCCATTTTGACCAGAATGTGTTGAATCTGAATCACTATTTGAATTAGATGATGAATTACTGTTTGAGTCATTAGAAGATCCTGTATTATCATCATTATCATCGGTATGTGTTTCATCAATAGATTCAGAATGATTGAGAGCCCCTGGTGTCGGGATTGCAGGGATCCAATTACCATCTAAATACTGCAAGCTGTTCCCGGTACCCTGTCCTCCCCAATCTGGCATGTAATTTACACTATGGATTATATTATTCTCTGAATCTGTAACGGATAGATTTTCGCCTTGATTAGACAAGGAAAAATCACTATCAAGCAGAATTCCACTATAATCAGGATAATCTGCCTTGAATTT
>CAZKXE010000106.1:0-1778 GCA_964556855.1 uncultured Candidatus Saccharibacteria bacterium | reverse complement strand
ACTAATAACATATGCTATGATTAAATTATTTAGAAATATTAGAAAGCAATTACTAAACCAAGGCAAAACCACCAATTACCTAAAATACGCCGTTGGTGAAATTGTATTGGTGGTAATTGGTATTTTGATTGCTTTACAGATTAATAATTGGAATCAAAACAGAAATAACACTGCTGAAGAATTAAAAATATTAAAATCATGTAAAACAGGACTAGAAATAGATCTTGAAGATATTGACCATAATATTAAAAGACATAAAAACTCAATTGCATCAACAGATTTGATTTTGCAGATGCTAAAGGACAATAAAAAATATGATGATTCTGTAGCGTATCACTTTAGCAAGATCATGTTGCCTACATTCTTTGTTCATTCTACCAGCGCTTTTGAAACTTTAAAAGCAAAAGGTATTGATATAGTGTCAAATGAAATTTTGAGAAATAAAATAATACAGGTATATGATAATGGTTATACCTTTTTTCTTGAATTTGAGAAAGATCACAATAATCAATACACATGGGGCTTAAATACCATTTTCAATACCCGCTTTGAAGATTCCTTTTATTATGATTTAAGCTCTGCCTCGTTACCGGGAAAAATTATACCACTAAATTTTGAAAGTCTAAAAAATGATCAAGAGTTTCTTTACTATTTAAAATCATTGAGAAACAGAAATATTGTGTTTATAAATTTTCAATATAAAAAACTAAGAATTCAGGTTGTTGACCTGATAGCGCTTTTAGATAAAGAAATTAAAAAAATAGAAGCTAGTTAATTATGATAAAACTTTTTCGTAACATCCGTCAAAACCTTCTAGCAGAAGGTAAAACTTCAAAATATTTCAAATACGCCATTGGTGAAATTGTGCTTGTGGTAATAGGTATTCTCATTGCTTTACAAATTAATAATTGGAATGAGAACAAAAAAACAGATTTAAAAATTAAAAACTCACTGGAAGCCTTAAGAAGTGATTTAATACAAGATACTTTACTAATAATTGAAAGGCAACCTTTTATAATAGAACAATATCAACTTAATGAGTCTCTAAGAGCAAGAGTTGCAAAACCTTATGCTACTTTAGACACTTTAATACAAATTATGCATCATCAGTTTAACCCAAATTGGAGTGCTCAAATTATATATAATAGAAACGCCTATAATAGTCTTAACCAAACGGGTTTAATAGAAAACCTTTCTGATTCACTTAAGACAAACATTAAGAATTTTTACAATAAGAAGTTCTCTCTTTATGGAAGAGTTGAACAAACTACTAATGATTATAGAGAAAAAATCACATCCTATGTCAATACCTATACTTTTGGCTCCACACCTATTCATGACCAAGGTAAACTCATTGATTCATTAGTTTGGAAAAAAATAAATCCCGGGCATCTTGCAGCTACCTTTCAAGGCACCAGTAATTTTAAGAGAATCCTCTTTACAGAAACCAGAGAAGAAATGGATTATTCTCTTACTAATTCTAAAAAATTATTACAGCAGATAAATAATTATTTGAAAGAAAAATGATCAAACTCTTTAGAAACATCCGTCAAAACCTTCTAAAAGAAGGAAAAAAAGCAAAGTACTTCAAATATGCTGTTGGAGAAATTGTATTGGTGGTGATTGGTATTTTAATTGCCTTGCAGATAAATAATTGGAATGAAGACCAAGCAAATACGATCATTGAAAGAAACTATATGAAAAATCTTTTGGAAGACTTACAAAACGATTCCAAAATATATTCCAGCTATGCAAAAAACAATATTGTCGTCTATCAA
>CAZKXE010000105.1:0-1781 GCA_964556855.1 uncultured Candidatus Saccharibacteria bacterium | reverse complement strand
ATAAAATAGATAAAGAAACAGATCTTGAAAACGATTCAGAAGTAAAAGAAGAAATTAAAAGTTATTATGAAGTAGCAGGGGATAATAATTTTACCCTTGTAGTTGATGGCGACAATTTCCCAGCTTTATTTGATGAGGGTGATTCGATATATGAAGCAATGTCAAAAATGAAAGACTTTGGTTTAATTTCTTTTGAAGATAAAAGTTTCTCTGGTTTGGGTGTTTATATTTATTCAATAAATAATATTTCTGAAAATAAGAGGGAAGGGAAATATTGGATTTATTATGTAAACGATGTTCAAGCAAATGTTGGTGTTTCTAATTATTACCTTGATAAAGGTGATGAGATTAGATGGCAATTAGAAACTAACACTTATTAAAATGAAAAAAACGATTTTTATAATTTTATTATTGATTTTGGCTAGTCCTAATTTTTCCTTGGCGCAGGAGGCGACTTCGACAGCGACTACTACTGAAGAAGTAGAAAAAAAAGAAGAAAACCAAGTAGAAAATCAGAATGATGATGAGGAAGAAATAGGAGAAAACAATCAATCTGCCACATCAACAGAAGATACAGCAACCTCTACAGAAAATTATAATGACAGTGATGATAATGATAAAAATGAAGATGGTGCTGAAAAAGTTGAACTTTTTATAAAAAACGGGTCACAAGTTATTTTTTCAGGAGCATTAGAAATTAGTGATGATGAAATCCAGATAATTGATACTGATTCTGTAGAACATGATATTGAAAAAAATAATGTTCTAGGTATTTTAGCTGAAGCTGATTCTAAAAATGACGATTTTGAAATTACAGACATAGCCTATTATTCATCTTTCAACTCTTTTATAATCGAGTGTCTAAAAATCGATTCAGAAAAACTTTGTGATAATTGGCAATATGTTGTTAATGATGAATATTCTAATGTTGGGGTTGATGCTAAAAAATTAAAAGATAGAGATGTAGTTTATTTTTATTTTGGTCAACCAAGGAAACTTGTCTTGCCAGATGAGGCAGTTCAAGATGTGGAATTTATAATTAAAGGAGAAGAATATAATTATCAGGATAATACTTGGGGTAAATTATCTGGTTATACAGTAGGAGTTTTTTCAGATGACCCAGATGATCCTTGGTCACAAGATGTAATATCAACTGCCGAATTAATTGACGGCGAAGCTTCTTTTATAATTGAAGAATCTGGTAATTATAAAACTGGGATAGAAGAAGATTATTATTATCCATTTTACGAGATTGAAATTTTAGCAACAAGCTCGACATCTACTTCAACCTCAACTGATGATTCAGAGATTGAAGACTCAGGCGGTGGATCGAATAATGGTAGTTCTGGGAATAATTCCGGTGGTTCGGGTAATGGCTCTGGTAATAATTCCATTAATGTTTTGTTTGATATAGAAACGGCCGTCGGCTTTTTGTTATCTGTTCAAAATGAGGACGGGGGATTCAATGCTAATTTGTATACCGATTGGGCTGTAATTGGTTTGGCTTCAGTGAATGAAATAAATAATTCTCTAAAAGATAGTGTAAAAAATTCTTCCGTCAGTTCGGACTTGTATGACAAACTCCGAAAAGCTATGGCACTCATGGCTCTAGATTTGGATCCGCAAGAGGATTACACAGAAAATCTTCTCGAAGAAATTCTATCCGAATTTGACGGTCAGCAATTTGGCGATCCATACTACTTCAATGATGATATTTTTGCTTTGATTGTTTTACAAAATTTTGGTTTTGATGAAGGTGACGAAGAAGTTTCAAAGACAAT
>CAZKXE010000104.1:0-1790 GCA_964556855.1 uncultured Candidatus Saccharibacteria bacterium | reverse complement strand
ATTCCATATTATGAAAAACTTCTTAAATGAGTATGGTGAATCTTTCCAAAAAGCAGATGAAATTATAATGACTAATATCTTGCCAGCCTTGAACGACACAGATTACGATATTAAAAGCATTAGCAGCCTTAAACTTATGGAAACTATTGCCCAAAAGTCTAAAAAACCTATTAGAATGATTAACACATTTCCTGAAATCGTTAATTATGTTAGGAATCATTATCAAAAAAATGATATAATAACAACAATAGGAGCTGGTGATATATATAAAGTTAGAGACGAGCTCATGAAATAAGCAAAATGTTAAACAAAATTATTCAATTTAAAAATTTCATTATTTACCAAGTATTGAAAAGAAAAACTAAAGGCGTCAGAATTGTACTGTATAAATTTTCTGAAAAAAAACAATTGAATTTTTTGTTAGTTAAACACAGATACAATAATTTTTGGACCTTCCCAGGTGGTGCGATTAAGAAGCACGAATCAATTGCCGAAGCTGGCCAAAGAGAACTCCTCGAAGAAACAGGTTACGACGCTAAAGGGATGTGGGGTTTTGGTAAATATAAAAATTTCTCCAACGGTAAAAGAGATTATGTTTATCTATTAATTAGTGATGAATTTAAAAAAAGCGACAGAAAACAAAGCTTAATTGATTTGATCGAAATTGAAAAAACCAGATGGTTTACTGTCAATAAATTGCCAAAACTATCAGAGTCAACATCAAGAAGAATAAAAGAAGTAGAATCTTGTTTAAAATCTAGTATAAAACCAAAACAGTCAGATATGTTATTGTGGTAAATAGTTATTTAGCCTTCAGTAACCTAATCATCTTTTTTGATTTGTTAGCCATTTTTTCTACATAACCATTAAAATCAGAAATTCTATTTAATTTACCATCAGATAATACATAAATATCCCCAGTCAAAATTTTCTGAACAAAAAAACGATTGTGAGTCACTATGATTATAGTTCCCTCAAACTTTCTGACTGTTTCAGCTAACGCTTCAGCCGCTTCTAAATCTAGATGATTTGTAGGTTCATCAAGAATCAATGTGTTTACATTATCAAAAGAAAAATAAGACAAAAGTAAGCGCGATCTTGCTCCTGGACTTAGATCTTTAATCCTGATATTAATTTGATCATCATTAAAACCAAAGTTTTTTAAATGATTATGCAAAATACTTTTTTCAATTTCTCCTTTTGAATTAGTTTTTTTATCCAAATATTTAAAAACCGTCATATTATAATCCAGGTTTTCATGCTCTTGCATTAGATTTCCGATGTGAACACCCTCGTCGATTAGTACTTCACCAGAAATTTTAGGGATTTGTCCTGTAATAGTTTTAAGTAGGGTACTTTTCCCTTCCCCATTTAACCCTAAAATTAGTATTTGATTCCCAAATGGTATATCTAAATCAAAAGGTCCTATCCTGAATACATCATCATAACCACAGACCAAATTTTTTATAGAAATGTTTCTTTCAGCACCTTCTTTTTCTGGTTTTATATCAATAATAATTTTTTTTCTTTCTTCTGGTTTTGCTATCCTATCAATTCTTTCAATTCTGTGTTTTATGACTTTTGCATCCTTCAATGAATTTCCCGCTCTGTTACGATAAAATCCTCGAGTAACCCTATCGTTATCATTTCTTTCATATTTAGCCCCTTCGGCTGCCTTTATTTTCTTGGCTCTCACTAGGCGATCAAGTCTAAAAATTTCTTCTTGTTGGTCTCTATATTTTAATTTTTGCCTAGATATTATTTTTTGTTTATTTAAAAGATAGTCAGAA
>CAZKXE010000103.1:0-1803 GCA_964556855.1 uncultured Candidatus Saccharibacteria bacterium | reverse complement strand
CTTCCAATATCAGGATTCATTCCTGCACCTAGTCCTCTTGTAAGATTCTTGCCAATGTGGATTTTTTTCCTTGCATTAGTACCATGTAGATCTTGTGCGTCAGTATTAATAGCAACAAACTCAACACCCTTGACCTTATTTTCGATCATGTGATTCAAGGCATTTAATCCCGAACCTCCGATTCCCATAACTTTAATTCTTGCAAATGTTTCTATCTCTGGTTTTACTTGTGGCATATTTTTAAATTCAAATTAGTAATTAAATATTGATAAAACTCTCCCAATAGAGTTGGTATTAATAATATCGTTATAAAGCTTTTTTTTCAAGTTTTTAATTAGAACTTAATGTTGCTTAATATAATGGGGCTTTTCAGCTAAATACTATAGAAAATAGGGAAATGCACCTAAGGCATTATTTTTTTAATAAGTTTTTTAAGTTGTTTAAACCTTTTAAAAATATTAAAACTTGATGTCTCGTCTTCTTCAAAAGTTGATCCATATGCACATAACCCATATGCTACTGACCATGTAGAGTCTTTAACTTTTAAATTATTGCTAGAGTTAGCTGTTCTATGATTAGCAATTGATGCCACTCGTGATGGTAACTTTAGTACGGCTTTTGCAAGTTCCTCTGCATTGTTAATGCCAGAACCACCTCCTGTTAAAATTATTCCAGCTGGTAGCAGTCCGTTTCTATCAATTTTCTCAAGTTGTTCTTCGACTAGGTCAAAAACTTTTTCAAGTCTGTTTGTAATAATTGTTTGTAATTTTCCTTCGGGGGTTTTTTTGAATGAAGGACTAGTATTGTATTCAATTTCTTTTTTCTTTAATTTCTCTGCCTCCTCAATAGAAACTTGCATACCCAGAGCAATATCGTTGGTAATATCACTGGATCCAACTTTGAATACCTCGATAGAGATAGGGACATCTTCCTCGTAAACAATCATAGAAACTGTTTCTGAGCCAATGTTAACCATTACGCTACCGGCGATTCTTTCTGTTCTTGATAGATTAACAATTCCCGCCGCAATTGGTGAGGCAACTGCATCCAGAATTTCAATTCCAGCACTCTCTATGGATGTAATTAATTCATTAACATGATGAGATAAACAATTAACAAATAGCATGCTGACAGACAATTTGTTACCTTTCATTCCAACAGGATCACCTAACACAACTTTGTTATCTATTTTATATTCGAGAGGAATTTTATGAATAATTTCATGATTCATTGAAATAGTGCTAGGAATTTGTCTCAAAGCTTCATCTGATGCCTTCTCTATATCAATTTCAGTTATTTCAGAATCTGCTCTAGAAATAATAATTTCACCTTGAGTTTTGTAGCTTGATAACCCAATACCCCCAATAGATATAAACGCCTTTTCAATTTTCACCCCGCTACTTTTCTCTGCTTGTTTTACAGCCTTTCGGACACTTCTGATCGCGTCACTTTGATTTATGATATACCCATGCCTTAGACCTTTTGATTCAGCGTAACCCATCCCTATGATTTGCGGCAGGGAGCTTTTGCTATTATTTTTTTGCTCAGTAACAATCACTTTTACTTGATAGGTACCTATATCTATTCCAACTGCAATTTTATTTTTCATATTAAAGATTTCGTTTTATATATATTTTACACGAAAAAGTCTTTTATTCAAAGTTAGTTTTCCAATATTTTATTTTAAATTAAATTAGTTGAGTTATTTTAGAAATTTCTTCCGTAGTTTTTGCTCTTCTTTGTCCATTTTTTTACCATGGTCAAGTCCAGATAAGTGTAAACACCCATGTATAAACATTAAAA
>CAZKXE010000102.1:0-1848 GCA_964556855.1 uncultured Candidatus Saccharibacteria bacterium | reverse complement strand
AGTTGAGGACTGGTAACGAGAGATGGTGTTTTTTATTTTTCTTATTTAATTTAAATAATTTTACTTTTGATAATTTCTTCTAGAACTTGAGGGTTAGCAGAACCACGAGAAATTTTCATTCCCTGCCCCATCAAGAATTTCAATGAAGCTTCTTTTCCATTTTTATAATCTTCTACAACTGATTCATTTTCAGAAATTACTTGGTCAGCAATTTTTTCCAATTCTCCAGAATCAGATTTTTGAAGTAGTCCTTTTTCTTCTGCTAATTTTTCTGGATCACCACCTTCTGTAGCCAGTATTAAAAGCAAATCTTTAGCTCCTCTAGACGAGATTGTATTATCTGAAATCATTTTGATTAAACTATAGAAATTTTCTCCATTAATTTTCTCAAATACCTTTTCGCCTTCATTTTTAATAATTGACGCTAGGTCAGAAGACAGATAGTTAGCCGCCAAAACAATTGTTTTTGGTTCTGAAATTTTTTCGGCCACTGATTCTAGAATTTCATCATAACGAATAAATTGCACAAAGAAGTTTGCTTGGTTTTCCGATAATCCAATTTTGACTAACCTTTCTCTTTTCTCCCAAGGCAATTCTGGTAATTCAGATCTAATTTTTTCTTCATCGAATTCTGGAATTTCAGAAATTTTTAATTTTGGTAAATCGGGCTCAGGGAAATATCTATAATCATCACTACTTTCTTTTACTCTTTGAGAAAAAGTTTTATTTTTGGCTTCATTCCAACCCCTAGTTTCTTGGATAATATCAGATTCTTTTCCATCTTGAATCAGTTCAATCATTCTATTAATTTCAAAATCAATAGCTTTTTCGGCAATTTTAAATGAGTTCAAGTTTTTGACTTCAACTTTAGTTCCTAAAATTAGTTTTCCATTTTCATCCTTAACTGGCATACCGTTTTCATCAGCTGGTCCAATAGAAATATTAGCTTCAACTCTCATTTCACCTTTTTCCATGTTAGCATCTGATACGTTTAGGTACCTTAAAAGACTCTGCAATTCTCGAGCAAAATCCCCAGCTTGTTTTGATCCGTGGATAACTGGCTCTGTTACCAATTCCATTAACGGAACTCCCGCTCGATTATAATTAATTAAAGAATAGTCCCCTTTATCATGCTGTGATGTTCCAGTGTCTTCTTCTAAATGAATTCTTGTGATTTCCACCCCAGCAATAGAGCCGCCAGAAACAAGAGGATATTTGTATTGTGAAATTTGATAACCCTTTGGAATGTCAGGATAAAAATAATTTTTTCTGTCCCATTCTGTAAAATCAGCAATTTTTGCATTGATTGAATGTCCGACTTTTAAAACATGCTTGATTGCCTCTTTATTTAAGGTAGGTAGTGTCCCAGGATGACCCATACAAATTGGGCAAACATTATGATTCGGTCTTTCTTCATCAGGATCATTAACAGAATTACAAAACATTTTGGTTTTGGTTTTCAATTCCGCGTGAACCTCCAAACCAATTGTTGCTACGTAGTTGATTCCATTTATGGTTGCCACATATTTACTTTCTTTTTTTTCATCACTAGTAGTTTCTTTTTCTGTTTGATTATCTAAAGTCATTTCTAAAATAATTAAATTATTAAACTTTGCATGAAATAATAGCCTTTTTAAGGACCTTTTTCAAGGGTGTCTTAAAGTAATACCAATCATCTATAATTTATAGATATAATTTTGATATCTATTTTTAAGTTGCCAAAATTTATCCAGTAATTATTTGATACCCAGAGGATTTAATTTCTAAATTAGAAGGCAGAAGAAATATTGTAAATCGGAATCAACACTGAAGCTAGTAAAACTCCGACACCAACAGCCAACATAATAA
>CAZKXE010000101.1:0-1865 GCA_964556855.1 uncultured Candidatus Saccharibacteria bacterium | reverse complement strand
ATGTTTAGCAGCAAGTTTATTTCATTTTAACCAATTATCAATTAAAGAATTAAAAAAATATTTAATTTCAAACAAAATAATAATCAGACCATGACTCAAATAAAAAAAATTAATTTTGATAAGTTCAACGGACTTGTTCCTGTAATTGTTATTGATATTTTTTCAAACCAAGTATTAATGCTTGGATTTATGAATAATGAAGCTTTTGAAATTACATTAAAAACAAATAAAGTAACTTTCTATTCCAGAAGCCGAAAATGTTTATGGACGAAAGGCGAAACCTCTGGTAATTTTTTACACTTAGAAAAATATTACATTGATTGCGATAACGACACTATTCTCGTTTACGCAAAACCGCAAGGGCCAACCTGTCATTTGGGTAATTTTTCTTGCTTCTCCGAAATTTCAGAAAATAATAGTTCTTTCTTGGATTATTTATATAAATTTATTGAAAAGCGAAAAGTGGACTTACCGCAGAATTCTTATACCACAAAACTTTTTAAAGAAGGACATAATCGTATTATCCAAAAAGTGGGCGAAGAAGCAATTGAAACTGTTATTGCTGCTAAAAATAAAGATAGAGTTGAATTAATTAACGAAAGTTCCGATTTAATATTTCACCTAATGGTATTACTTGCTGAGCAAAATATAAATTTTTTGGATGTTGTAAAAAACTTAAAAAAGAGACATATCTTATCAGAAAAAAAATGATAGGATATAAATTGTCGATATTATTATCTAGATTCTTAAAATAGATAATGTATTAAAATATAATTTCTTGCATTATATTTTTGTTAGAATAGAATTAATGCGCTCTATTAATTCCATTCTAACTATTTACCTGATGAATATTTTCTTCTTTAACTAGCATCCACAAAATTGCTGAAATTGCTAATGAAACGGTACTTATAAGAAATATCAAACTCTTGTCCTCTGCTTGACTAACAGCAAGACCAATACCAAAACTTGCAACCAATTGCGGAAGAACAACCGATAGATTAAATAGCCCCATAAATAAACCCATTTTGGATTGATCAACTTGTTGAGACATAATAGCAAATGGAAGACTAATAGTTGAAGCCCAACCGATACCAAGTATTGCCATAATAATATAAACTACAATTGGAGAATATCCTAAAATTAGCATTAATAAATAGCCAGCTGTCATTATGGAAATTGAGATAAAATGAGTTTTAACTTTTCCAATTTTGCGTGCTAACGGTTCCAGAATAAAAGCCGGCAAAACGGCAGCCACAGCATTAAAAATAAGAAATGAAATTGTAACTACTTTACCCATCTGAATTGAAATATCTTCTGGTATTGAACTTCCATCAGTTAAACCATAAACTTTATATTGTACATAGGCAAACATGTAAACGAACATAGTTTGGATGCCAACCCAAGTAAAGGAATGAGCAGCAAGTACTTTTTTAAAAGCAATAATTCCCTTTTCAGATATGCTTTTGTTATCACCTTTTTGTGTAAGAACTTTAATGATAAAAAAGAGAGTTATTATAAAACACAAAATTTCAGCATAATAATTTTCAAATTTGATATTTAGTAAACGCATAGAAATAGCATAAATTGCATATATTAAAAAGCCCCATAAAGGTTGGATATATCCTAAGATTTGTAAAGGAGAGGTTGAAGAATTACCTTTCTGCTCATCGGAATTATTACTTGATAAGTATCTTGGTTCTTCAATGAAAAATGTTGGAATAATTGAAAGAAAAAGTACAAGGATAACACCAAAATAAATTAAAACATAATTATCCCAAATTGCGCCAATTACATAAGCTAAAACACCAAAAGTCCCGGAAATTGTTTGCATCCAGGTGTATCCTTTAGTTCGTTCGGTTCCTTCG
>CAZKXE010000100.1:0-1938 GCA_964556855.1 uncultured Candidatus Saccharibacteria bacterium | reverse complement strand
CTTGTTTCAATCGCTAAATCCCAATCTTGATCGCCAACTAAAAACCAAGCATGTTTTTTGTTTCCAGAATGAATTTTATAATTACTAAGATCATTGATAAATTTTTTACCAAAATACTCTTTCGATTCACAGGGAATATTTTTTATATTACTTTTAAAATATGGAGAGGTGCTACAGAAAATAAAGTCAGACATTATGTATTGCTTGGATATACTATAGGCAATAAAAGCACCAAATGAAAATCCAAAAATCACTGACGGTTCGTCACAAGGGATTTGTTGTTCGACTTCCTTTATGTAATCAGACATAGTTTTATCCATATACCAATTAATTTTTACAGAAATAATTTCATACCCGTTGCTTTTAGCAAGGGATTTTATCTCTCGATAGTTTTTCATTCTAGTTGTTTCTCCAAAACCAGGAATGATGTAAATTTTTTTCTTATCTTTTTTCATTACTTATATTAAAATACTAATAATCAAATTATAGTCTATTATTCTATTTTGTGATAATTTATATACATGAGCAGTGTCCCAACTATTGTTATAAAGAAGAGTCTCCTTGAGGAAAAAGAGGTGTTTAAAAAATTTCTAAACCCGAAGAGTTATTAGACTCTTATAAAGAACCAATATTAATATAATAATTATGAAAACCAATCACCACTCATACGGGATAATTCCAATTTATAAAAAAGACTATGAAATATTTATTTGTGCGGTACATAATCATAAAAGTAATGAATGGGGATTACCTAAAGGTACACCAGAAAAAAATGAAGAAACGTTTGAAACTGCAAAACGCGAACTGCGAGAAGAAACAGGAATTTCAGAATTTAAAATTATTGGAGGAAAAACCTTCTCTGAAAAATATACATTTGAGCAAGATGGAATAACACATCAGAAACATAATACATATTTTATTGCCTCAGTTAATGAAATGATTGATAAAGACTCAAGTATAGATTCAAAAGATATGAAATGGATTAACATAAAAGATGCGAGTAAAACTTTTAAATTTGAAAATATTACACAACTACTAGACGATGTTTTTGAATATTTAAATGAATTTCCTATAGTAAATAAATACCACGGTCGTTCTGGTGATGATTATCTTTTTCAATATTATGAATCGGATTCAATCGATCATTTACCTAAGGGTAAATTATCGCAGGTTCAAATTATCGCCTTTCACAATGAAAAAATGTTAATCGTTAATAATGCTAATAAATTTGATACGTATTCTCCCGTGGGTGGCGGAATCGAATCTTATGAACATCCCGAAGAATGTTTGGCTAGAGAACTGAAGGAAGAATCCAACATGCGAGCTTTAGAATACAAACTCATTGGATACCAAAAATGCACCAACCTGTCTAATCCAGTAAAACCAGAAGAATATCAACTTAGATATTTTGCCAAGGTTGAACCAATTGGGCCATTTACTCCAGAGTGTGATCCTGACGGTGATGTGACAGAATTGCTTGAAATTGATCCAAAAGATTATAAGAAATATTTTGATTGGGGTAAAGTGAGTGATGTTATAGTAAATAGAGCACTAAAATACCTAAAGTAACTATTTTTACCAATATAAAAATTAGAAAAAACAGGATTAAATGGTAAAATAAATTAATTAGTAATATGAACAAAAAAATACAAATTGCGTTAATAATTTTAGTCGCCGTCTTACTCAGCTATTTTAGTTTTAAAATGATAAATCAACGTAAAAGTCCTATTGGTATTCATTCTGGTTCAGAGTTTACCCCTGTTTCGGACGAAGAATTAAATTCTATTCTTGGGGTAGGATATCTTGCAAAACAGGAATGGATTCCTGAACTGTATGCAGATGCTGGTATACGTTGGGTCAAAGCCGCAGATATTGACTGGAGTCAAATTGAACCTAAAGCACCAAAAAATAAAATTCATAATTATATATATATTATAT
>CAZKXE010000099.1:0-1969 GCA_964556855.1 uncultured Candidatus Saccharibacteria bacterium | reverse complement strand
TACTGGAATAATCTTTTCTAACTCTTTTTGAATAGTTTCGACTCCAATCCCAAGCATATTTAATTTCCAACTTCCGCAGTTTGCGCATTTTGTTGTAGCGCTTTTATTATAGCCGCAGTGGTGACAGACAAAATAATTATATTTTTTTTGATTGGATCGGCCATAAAGCACCATTGGAGATTTGCATTTTTCACAGGATACTATTTCTCCACAATCTCCACAAATCGTAATAGGTGATAAACCTCTTCTGGAAGTAATAATAACCGTCTTATTATTTTGTTCTTGAGCCTTTTCCAATAAATCTTGAATTTCTAGAGATAAAATTGGGAATTTTTTTTGTTTTTGAGATATTAAAACCCTCTCTACGTTCATGTCTATAATTTTATTTTGGGTATTATTTACGGCCTTAAACTTAATAGGGGAATATGCCCTCAGTTCTTTTTTGTCATATCTCCATAATGTTTTAGCTCTTAACAGGAAATCGCCAATGATTAAATTGGCCTTATTTTCCTCGGCTAGATACTCCGCAAATAATCTGTAATCTATGTATGGTTGCTTCATGTTTTTAAAGGCTGAAGAATTTTCTCGCTCTATAATAACCGTAGAAATATTTTTTTGGGGAACACATAAAAATTTACCAGTTACAATCACTAAGCTTGGTCTTTTTGAATCTGAAATTTCCTGCCAAAACTGCTTGATTTTATTTTTAGAAATTTTGCTATGTAATCTAAAAACATGCTTATCTATTCCTTTAGATAAAATTGTATAAATATTTTCAACATCCTCGATTGTTGCTACACAAATTAAAACAGACTTATTTTTCGCAAACTCTGTTCTTATGAGGCTTTTGTATTCAGAATATCTTTCATCGTCCTGATTTTGGAGTAGATATTTTTTAGTTTCTTTATCCTCTTTAAATTTATGGTTAACATTTCTTTTTTCATCCTGGAATTGGAAATCGTTATAATTTTCTAAAATAAGATTTGGGACTAGGGAGGAAATAACTGAACCAACTGATGTGGCAAAATAATCAGACAACCTTTCACTTGCTCTAATAAAACTTCCATTGATCAATGGTTTTTTTGAAACACCAATTATTTTTTTTATTTGGAAATCTGCGTTTTTTAATTCTTGTCTAGAACTTGATACAGCCTCTGATTTTAAAACTAGTCCTTTAACGTCTTTGTTCCGAATTGATATAGTGACAATATTACCAGGATTGATTGGCTTACTATAAAAATAAGTTAAAGAGTTTGCTTTGATGGTTTTTATGAACGGAGTAACAGAAATTAAATACATATATATAAATACTACTTTTTTATTATAAAAAGTAAATAAGCAAATGTTAAGTTGTTATTTATAAGAAAAAGTATTAGTATTATTGGTAATTATGGGAATATTCACACCGAAATTGGGAATTGATTTAGGGACTGCTAATACCTTGGTTTTTGTGCCTGGTAGAGGAATTGTTTTAAACGAACCTTCTGTGGTTGCTATTTCTGAACAGGATAATAAAATATTGGCTGTTGGCCTAGAGGCTAAAGAAATGATTGGAAAAACTCCTGAAAGTATTATTGCTTATAAACCAATGAAGGATGGTGTCATAGCTGACTACCGGGTAACCGAAGCAATGCTTTCATATTTTTTTACAAAAGCATTAGGAAGATTTAATTTTTTTAAGCCAGAAGTAATGGTTTCTGTTCCTGCTGGAGTAACATCAACAGAAAGAAGGGCTGTTATCGAAGCCGCAATCAAAGCTGGGGCAAAAAATGCTTATGTTGTAAAGGAACCCATCTTGGGTGCCTTAGGGGCCGGAATTTCAATTAACGAAGCCCAGGGAAGAATGATTGTTGATATTGGGGGAGGGACAACAGACGTGGCAGTTATTTCACTTGGTGGAATTGTTGCTTGTACATCTGTAAAATGTGCAGGTAATAAAATAGATCAAGCAATCGCTGATTATATAAAA
>CAZKXE010000098.1:0-1976 GCA_964556855.1 uncultured Candidatus Saccharibacteria bacterium | reverse complement strand
TAGGTTTTGCACCAACAAGAAAATAGGCCAGTTCATCAAAATTCATTAACCAAAATGGAATATATAGAGGATTTTTTTTATATTTTATTTTAAAAATTTTTGCATCAGGAAATGCTGATTTATACTCCCCGTGAGGATCTACTAATATAATTCTTGAACCTTCGTAATCACTCAGAATTGATTTTAAAATCCCAACTGTAGTATTGGATTTTCCGCTTCCAGTAGAACCAAGAATAGCCGAATGGCGAAGAATTAATTTATGTAAATCTACATTTACTTTTAAGTTTTCACTTGAGGAATGCTTACCAATTTCAATAGAATCAGCATCCTTGTTACCATAAATTTCAAAAAGATCATCCTCAATTACTAAGTGAACTTCATCATTAATTGTGGGATATGTGCCAATACCTTTTTCAAATTCTCTATCTCCAATTTTTTCTCCGACTAATTGTATAGTTAAATATCTTGATCCATATAACTGCTTTATTGTGCTATCCTCAATATTACTAGGAGTATTGCTTACTGAGGATACAATTCCATAAATAGAAATATTACCAATGGGCATTTTTACAAATGTTCCAATTTGTCCAATTTTATATACTCTTCCTTTTATTATTGGAGCTGAGGAAGGAATTTTATCTGAAATTTCTACTTCAACAGTACTTGAGTCAACACGAATTATTTTACCTAGGTATGTTATTTCGTTATTCATTGGTGATGTTTTCTATTGTTTTTTTCTTACCAGAATTAGCAATTATAAAATCTACTAAATTATTGAAATCACCGATTTTTAGTTCTTCTAATTTAGTTGACCAATAAAGATCACTCCGTTTATCTTCTTTCAAATCATTTTCTGAAATAGCCCAATTTATTTTCTGACCATTTACAATTCCAATTTTAGGCCCAAAAGCAGATATATTTAAGTAGGAAAATGATTCTTTATAAAGTTCTTCAATAGTATGGTCAGTGTATGCAAATACTATAATGTGTAATCTGTTGTTTTGTCTTAAACTGTTAAAAATTACTTCGTTAATATGTTGATCTGAAAAGGAATAACCAGAAATTATAAATAAAAGTTCTCCGCTGTTTAAAAACATTTTTAATCTATCAAAGTAAGATATGAAGGGTTGTTTTCGTGAAGAAGTATATTTTTCCTTTGATGGATAAATTACTACTTCACTATCATCTTCAATATTTTCTATTTTCCCCAATCTTACAACTCTAAATGAGTCATTTTCTTTATTTTCTTTCCAAAACCAACTTAATGAACCGTGAATTTTCCATAATCTAATCCAGGATTTAGTAATATCATTATTATCGACAAATTTTTCCACATTCTCTGCTAAAAAGAAAGGTTCAAATGAACCCACAAATCCGTCAAAATAAGGGATTCTACTTTCTTCCAAAGACTTTTCAAATACTAAATCATAATTAGATGTAAAAATTTCTTTTGAAAAATCACGATTCTGAATATTTAACCAAGCCATTAATTGCTTAGTTTTATTTAGGTTGGCAGTCTTTTCCTTTTCACTTATTATCTTGTGAATTAACTTACATATTTTAATATCCAGCTTTTTTGCATCTTCTCCATTAATACCTAAATAATTCTTTTCCTTTTTTTCTCTGGTTAATTCGCGTATTCTTCTTAGATGATTGAGAATATCTTCAATGTTTATCATGTTTTTTGGATGAGATGTTTCCAAATCCTTTTTAAGGTCTGTAAATTGCTGTTTAGCAGAATCTGTTAGAGCACTTTCCACACTTTTAGTTAGCTGTTCGATATTTGGAATTCCGAGGGCTGTTGATGTTCCCGCTCCGAAAAAAAATCCAATGTTTTTAGAATATGATAATTGGTTCTTTAGTTCTTGAATCTCTTTTACAATATTTGTTTTTAACATAAGTTGGTAGTTAGATAATTTTCATGTATTATACTGAAATAGGTTGACCATTTTTGATTCAATTTTCGACAGTTTAAA
>CAZKXE010000097.1:0-2047 GCA_964556855.1 uncultured Candidatus Saccharibacteria bacterium | reverse complement strand
CTACAGCATCACTGAAGGTGCTGAAGAAATCTTCGGCGTTGAAGGTGGGTTCATAGTTGGAAAATTGCTGAAAATTAAATGGTTCTGTGTCACCAACTGTTTGTTTTACACTACCTCTAAATCCATAAGAATACAATTTGCTCCTGGTTGGGGGGATACTACTACCACCAAAATTAATATTCATTACTAACTGCCCATCATACCAAGCCTTCCAGCTACCAGATGGTCTGTATTCGTATTTTACAGTATGACTACCATGAGTGAAGCCACTAACACCAGTGGTCATAGCCCAGTGGTCAGGTGGGGCAGGTGTAGACCTACTTCCTATTGAAGGGTAACCAAAGTTAATGGTCCTGTTAGCTAGTCTTGAGGCGATTTTACCATTCCAAATAAAGAAATCTAAACCACCATTAGGACTACCGGAATTACTGGTCATTGCAAACCTCTTGTGAGAATTTAACGGGAATTCCCCAACAAATTCCAAAGTCCAGGCACGGGAATAATCAATATTTACTGTCACACTATCATCAACCCCCATACTTCTGCTCCTACCTATCGCACTTCCAACATTACTCCAATCATAGGAATCACTATCTGAATCTGAATCAGATGCACTTCCTCCTCCAGTAGAACCACTGTAATTCCGAGCCTCCTGGGAATTACAAATATTACTAACAACTACACTTATTGGTATGCCGTTCTGAACAAGATCTATATGATGACTTACTTCAAATAATGAGGGGGTTCTACCCAAACAACTTTCATAGGCATCACCAATTCTGGATGTGGTACTAGCAGAAACATTTTTAACTGAATAATTAAAAGCTAGCCCAACAGTTAATAAAAAGATTGAGATTAATAATATTTTTTTCATGAAATAATTGTAACATGAAAAAATAAGGTACTTTATTTTATATCAACATCAGATAAATTTGGAGCCACCTGTCAGATTTGAACTGACGACCTACCGCTTACAAGGCGGTTGCTCTACCAACTGAGCTAAGGTGGCTTATTTAGTTTAGATCCTGATAGGTCTAAATTAAATCATTTAAATTATTTTTCTGAAAAGTGCTTGTGTATTTTTTGAAAAAATTTCACAATCCAATTCAGGATAAATACGATTAAGAAAATACTTCTTCTAGGTAATAATAACAACTCCTTTATTATTACTTTTTGTATTCTATCAACAATTTTAAATATTTCAAGACATGATTTCACAATACAACGATCAAACCTGAAGCGTAATTTTTTGGGCAGTATAAACATGCCTTTTCTTATTTCAATAAAACGTACAAAGAAAAACAAAAAAAATATGGCGCCTGATGATATAAATACAATTAAGCTAATACTCATTTATTTATTTTATTTAGATTATTCAAAATTCAAATTAAGTTAGTGACAATCTAACCTAAAATTGAAAATCTTGAGATTCTACCTATTTCGACTTTTTCACCAAATTTTTGAACAGCTTCATCCAAAAGTTGTCGGATTGTTTGTTCTGGATTTTTTATATAATTTTGATTTTCCAAAGTTTTTTCAGCAAAAAATGCATCCAATTTTCCCTGAATTATTTTTTCTTTAATTTCCTCTGGTTTTCCTTCGGCTTCTTCTGAGAATATTTCTAGAGCTTTTTCTTTATCTGATTCAACAATATCAGATTCTCTAACAAATTCTGGTGCAGAAGCAGCCACATGCATTGCAATTTCTTTGGCAAGATTTTTAAATCCATCATTTTTAGAAACAAAGTCGGTTTCGCAAAGTAATTCAACCATAGACCCAACAGATCCTTCTCCGTGAATATATGAAGCGATTGTTCCAGCTCCTAATTCCCTGTCAGCTTTTTTATCAGCAGCTTTTTTAGATAATTTTCGTAATAAAATTTGTGCCTTCTCCATATCACCTTCTGCTTCTTCTAATGCTTTTTTACATTGCATCACTGAAACGCCAGTCTCAGTTCGTAGTTGTTTAATAATTTCTGTTGTAATTTCTGCCATAATAAATTTAAGATTAGCTAGGTTAGTAAAGAGGTTTTGTAAATACTTGAGTA
>CAZKXE010000096.1:0-2056 GCA_964556855.1 uncultured Candidatus Saccharibacteria bacterium | reverse complement strand
CTAGCTAGTCGCTGAGCAATAACTAGTGTAATAGCAGTTACTAAAATTCTAGGATTAACACCCAGGTCAACAAGTCTTGGGAAAGAACCAGCTGCAGTGTTGGTGTGAAGGGTAGAGAAAACCATATGTCCAGTTAGAGCGGCTTGAACTGCAGTTTCCGCAGTATCACGGTCTCGGATCTCACCAACCATGATGGCATCCGGGTCTTGTCTTAATGAACTTTTTAAACCTTTGGCAAAGTCATATCCTTTTTTTACATCAACCTGAGTTTGGACTATACCTTCCAAATGGTATTCAATAGGGTCTTCAATTGTAATAATTTTAATACCTGGACCTTTTTTTCTACTTAGGAATGAATACAGAGTGGTTGTCTTACCGGAACCGGTCGGACCTGTATTTATGATCATCCCGTGCGGCTTGTCTACTTCTTCTTTAAAAATATCAATTAGATATTCAGGAACACCTAAATCTTGAATTGAAACAACCAGGCTTGTTGGGTCCAATAATCGCATTACAATAGATTCACCGTAATTTCCAGGTAAAACAGAAGTACGAATTTCTATTTCTTTTTTACCAACTCGAACACTGAAACGGCCATCTTGGGCATCTTTTTTAATATTCAATTTAAGACCGGAAAGAAGTTTTATTCTAGAAAGTAATAATTTATAAGTATCCTCATCAAATTCGTTAATTTTAATTAGAACTCCGTCAATTCTAAAACGAACATTAATATTATTTTCTTCTGGTTCAATGTGAATATCAGAAGATTTAGTAGCCATAGCAGAAGCAATAATTATTTCTACGATTCTAGAGATACGTGCACTTCTACTTAACCCCATAATTTCCTTGATTAAGCTCCTGGCCATTTCTGTTGAATGAACCTGTTCTATGAACTTTTCAATTTCCTCACTAGAAATTTCCAAAGTACCTTCTTTTGTTCGTGTTGCAAAAGAAATATCTTCGTAACGAGACCAAGCTTTTTTGAGACTCCTACTTGATGTCAAAAATAGTTTGATTATATAACCATTATTTTCCAGAGATTCTATTAAATCTAATGCAACTTGATTATTAGGGTTTCTAATAGCTACAGAAAGTGTCTTGTTCTCTAAATTAAATCCTACAACTTCGTTTTTTCTAGAATCTTCTTCTTTTATTAATCTAAGACCATTTGTGTTAATTGGAACGTCAGATAAATTAATGTAAGGAATACCAAAACGATTCGATAACATTTGAGTCAAATTTTCCTCTTCTCTCTGAAGAAGCTCTTGAATTTTTGGGTTTTGATTTGGGTCATTAAAAGTAATGGGCATTTGTTTTATTTTAACATTTTTATTTTGAAAGGGGAAAACTTTTCACGAATTAAATGTTAAGTATATTAAATTGTTTGTTTTTTAATTTAAATAATTTGCTACTATTTTTTTACTATGATATATATAATCCTAGAGTGGTATTATATTTTCTCAATTTCTATTAATGACCTAAAATAAAGGAGAAAAAATGAGAGTGTTCTTTTTGTTGTTTATACTATTATGTCTTGCTAGCAGGGTTTTGGCTAACAGTAGTTTCGAGGACAATCTAGGGGAGGCTGGAGTGGTTTACCAAACCGCTACCGAATCTGGTTGTGTAATAGGTGAAAAAATACTGAATTACACTATTTGCAACATTGTTTCGGTTGGTGCGAATATTTGGGCCGAAAAGCCAAGGGGGAGGACGATGGTCTGCCCAATGTGTGGTCATGTTTATCGCGAAAATGAAAAACATTTTTGTGCTTATAAACAGTATGGACATAAGAATAACCCCTACTTTAATAAGTGAGGATATTAGTTGGGAATAATTTAAATAAAAGCCGGCTCCCGTAAAAAGGGGCCGGTTTTTCCAATATTTATAAGGTGTATAAATTAAAATATTGAAGTTTATCACATTGACTTTTTGCTTTTATATGCTATAATAAAATAGTAAGGTCTTTATATAAACAAGTCAAACTACAGTTGTTTGACTTTAAAAAAAGGAGATAGAAATGAAGAAGGGTGAGAAAATTTTCTTATTTGTGGCTATG
>CAZKXE010000095.1:0-2152 GCA_964556855.1 uncultured Candidatus Saccharibacteria bacterium | reverse complement strand
ATTTTGATTCGTACAACCCAATTGATTTATTAATTGCTTTAATAGCTTCTTCCCTACCTTTCACACCATTAATTGTTACTTTAACACCTTCTCCTTTCAAATCCTTGTATGTTTCAAAAAAATGTTGAATTTCTCTTAATTTGTGTTTGTTTAAGTCTTCTATATCATTTACGTCATCCCATCTTTTGTCTTCTGCTGGAACTGCAATTATTTTATAATCACTTTCCCCGTCATCAATCATCTCCATCACCGCAACAGGTCTCACCTCTACTAAAATCCCTGGGTGTAATGGAAAAGTAGTAAGAACTACAACGTCTAAAGGGTCGTTATCTTCCCATAATGTTTGTGGAACAAAACCATAATCAAATGGATATGGTGCTGCTGTGTAGTTTGCCCTATCTAATGAAATCAAACCAGTTTCCTTGTCTATTTCATATTTATTTTCAGACCCTTTTGGGATTTCAATAATAGCGTTAAATTTTTCTGGTAAATTGTTTCCTCTAGATATTTCGTGCCATAAATTCATGTTTTTATTTAAGTTAAGTTGATAATTTATTCTTCCTCGGAAGCTGATTCGTCATCAGATTTTATTTCTGCTTCAGTTGCAACTTCATCTTCTGGGCTGTTAACATTAGTAGCCTCGATATCGATTTTCCAGCCAGTTAATTTCGCAGCCAATCTAACATTTTGTCCACCTTTACCAATCGCTAATGACAACTGATCCTCCTCGACTTTAACTTTAGCCAGTTTTTCTGTGTCTGTGTCAGTAACTATTTCTATGCCAATAACTTTTGCAGGAGATAGAGCTTCCTCTATAAATTCTTCAGGATCTGGTGACCATTCAATAATATCAATCTTTTCACCACCTAATTCAGAAGTAATTGTGCTGACCCGAACACCACGTTGACCAACCAATGACCCAACAGGATCTATATGCTCGTCATTTGTAATTACTGCCACTTTTGATCGTGATCCAGCTTCTCTAGCAACGGATTTTATTTTTACAATTCCTGTTGCGATTTCAGGTACTTCTGCTCTAAATAATTCAACTAGAAATTTTGGATGAGATCTAGATAGTTTTAGAAAAACACCTCTTGATGAGTCTTCAACCTTGAATAGGTATGCCCTGACTCTTTCACCTTGTTTAAATCTTTCCCCTGGAATTTGCTCGTTGTAAGCTAACATTCCCACAGCTCGGCCCATATCTAGATAGATAGTTCCACCCTCTGTTCTTTCTACAGTTCCAGAAACAATTTCACCCTCTTTTTCACCGTATTCTGACATGACACTAGTTTTTTCTGCCTCACGAATTTTTTGAGTGATAACTTGTTTTGCTGTTTGAGCTGCAATTCTTCCGAAATCATCTTTTTTCTCTAGTGGAAAAGTAATCTCATCTTCTAATTGAGCATCTTTTTTAATTAATTGGGCATCTTCTAATAGAATATGATGTTCTGGATTAAACCTTATTCTGTAGTCCTCATTCACAAAATCAACTGGTTTTTCTTCAGCTTCTCCTTCTTCTTCCATGATGACAGAGTCTCTATCTACTACTATTTTTGACTGCCAGAATTCAACGTCTCCAGCTTCAATATTAAATTTTGCTCTTATGATTTGACCCTTTTTGCCGTACTCTTTTTTATAAGCAGTACCTAAAGCCAATTCGATAGCCTCTATTATTTTTTCCTTTGGAATTCCTCGTTCTTCTTCTAGTTGACCAAGAACGGAATTAATTATTTTTAAATCGATCATATTTAATTGTATTATTTTCTAAAACTTCTAAAAAAATGAGTTCGCCGGGTTTCGGCGAACTTATCTTTCGTGCTTTGTATTATATCAACTTTTTCAGTTTTGGCAATGTTTAATATTTCGATGATCTGATAGGGTACTTTTTAAATACTTTAGTATAAGAGTATAAGTGATTAACATATTTTAATTTATTTTATTTATTCTAATATGATATTATTTAAATTAACTTTTATAAAAAAGTTTTATCAGTTTAAATATATTAATTATGGACATAATCGTAATTTTATTTGTTGGATTGTTTATTTTAATCATCGGAGGATTGAGAGTGGTTAATCAATATGAAAGAGGGGTAATGTTAACCCTTGGAAAATATACAGGAACTAGAAATCCTGGATTAAATTTTATT
>CAZKXE010000094.1:0-2179 GCA_964556855.1 uncultured Candidatus Saccharibacteria bacterium | reverse complement strand
ACCAAATAAAAGAAAAAAGTCTAAAAAACATAATCAAAATTATGGAATCTGAAATTGGTAAGGAATTAAGATTTTCATTCCTAGAAACAGAAGACTTTAAATATAGAAACAGTGTGTGTGATCGTTTGCTTAGGGATATTTTTGACTACCAACATGAAATCGTAGTTGATAAAATCGGCCTTAATTAATCCTTAATTAACCCTTATTCTAATCCACAGCAGTCAGGTTAAATATTTTCTCTTAATTTTATAAGTGTTATAATTATAAAAGCGATTTACCAATCGTTAATAAAGTACTTTATTATTAGTTTAATTATTTAAGAATATGGAATTACAATCACAAGTAGACATCCTAAGGTCATCATTTGAAACTGTTTGGCTAGGAGTTGTTAGCTACTTACCAAATTTTGTTACAGCAATATTGTTGCTAATATTTGGTTTATTAATCGCCGCTGCTTTCTCTAAAGTTATTGAACAAGTTATCCGTTCAATAAAATTGGACAAGGCTCTAAAGGCTGCTGGTCTAGAAGATATTCTAGCGAAGGCTAACATGAAATTGAATTCAGGAAAATTCATTGGTGAACTAGTTAAATGGTTTACTGTTATCGTTTTCTTGATTGCAACTCTTGATATCCTAGGATTAAAAGAAGTTAACTCATTCCTTACAGGAACTGTTTTAAATTATTTGCCACAAGTTTTTGCTGCGGTATTTATTTTATTAGCTTCTGTTTTGATCGCAGACTTTTTGCACAAAACAGTTACTGCTAGTGCTAAAGCCGCAGACATCAGATCAGCTAACCTAGTTGGTCTATTAACAAAGTGGGCAATCTGGATTTTTGGAGTATTAATTGCTTTGGTTCAATTGGGAATTGGAGTAATGTTAATCCAAACATTGTTTACTGGAGTAGTAGCATCTCTATCAATTGCTTTTGGTTTAGCTTTTGGTCTAGGCGGAAAAGAAGCTGCACAGGACACAATTGAAAAAATGAAAAAAGAAATTTCACACGAATAATTTCTAAAAAACTTGTAACCAATTCTATTTTTTGTAGATAAAATTGGTAAAATAAAAGAGAAAAAAATCCGACTTATTTAGTTTAATAAATAGTTGGATTTTTTTCTTGACAAAAAAACCGATTCGCGTATAATAGCTTGCATTGAAAATGATTCAGGAACATTTGATTCGACGGTCAAAAAATGCGGCTCAAAAGCTGCTATAAAGTAATACAAATTTTATTTGTAAAACGATTTTGGCCACGACAATCAAAAGTTGTGGTCTTTTCAAAAGTTCTTCGACAACTAAATAACATATATACAAAACTAGGATTTTGTATATGTGAGCCAAATTATCATAATTTAATTGTGATAGGTAAAAACTGTATTTTCGCTTCGTTTTTTAAAACGGAGCAACAAAAAATATAATGTTGTGGTTTTTAAATTTCCTAATAGGAAATTTAAGAGCATATGGTGGATGCCTTGGCTTCAAGTAGCGATGAAAGACGTAGTACGGCTGCGATAAGTTTCGGGGAGGTGCCTAACAACCTTCGATCCGGAAATTTCTGAATGGGGGAACCCGGCTGGCTTTGCCAGTCACTTCTAAGCTTGACTTAGATTTGCGTACCCAGGGAAGTGAAACATCTCAGTACCTGGAGGAACAGAAAACAATCCTGCGAATGCAGGAAATATTTCCTTAGTAGCGGCGAGCGAAAAGGAATCAGCCCAAACCGAATGTGTTTACATATTCGGGGTTGTAAGACGACAATGTAGTATTTATACTAGGAGAGTCAAAAATTAATTTATTAAGTGAATCTACTGGAAAGTAGAACCCTAGGAGGTAATAGTCCTGTAACTGAAAATAAATTAACTCTCTTGTTGTTGTTCTTGAGTAACTCAAGACATGAATAGCTTGAGCGAATCTGCCGGAACTAACCGGTAAGGCTAAATATACTTGAAGACCGATAGTGAACTAGTACCGTGAGGGAAAGGTGAAAAGAAGCCCGGTAAGGGCAGTGAAATAGACCTGAAACCATATGCTTACAAGGAGTCGGAGCCGTTTTCGGACGGTCACGGCGTGCCTATTGAAGAATGAGCCAACGAGTTAATCTTATATCTTTGTCTAAGGGGAGATCCCCCGAAGGCCCAGCGAAAGCGAGTCTGAATAGGGCGAATATAGATATGGGATT
>CAZKXE010000093.1:0-2209 GCA_964556855.1 uncultured Candidatus Saccharibacteria bacterium | reverse complement strand
TTGGACCAATTACACGTTCCTGTAAAGCAGCAACTGCCATATAAGGTTTAACAATTGAACCTGGGGTATATAAGCCATCTACAACCCTATTGAGAAAAGGAAATCTGCTATCTAGGCGGTAATTGTTAATGGCCTCAATATCCTCACCTTTTGACATAATATTTGAATCATATTCAGGATAATTAACTAAGGCCAGAATGTCACCATTATAAATATCCATAATTGCGGCACCACCTCCAGCAAAACCAACCTGGTCAATAATTGTCTTCACAGAATCAAACATTTTTTTCTGCAGATCGTAATCAATAGTTAAATGAATATTTTTTCCGTTTTGTGGCAAGTCAATTGTATTCTCGGCAATAATTTTATTTTGAGCATTAATTTCAGATAATCTAGTTCCATTTTCACCTTTCAAAATATCATCGAAATATTTCTCTGCTCCGTCCATACCAGTAATTTCTTCATCATAGTAAAAACCAGAAGAATCTTTTTTAGGGTATGACACGTAACCCAGTAGATTAGAAAAACCTGGATCTATTACATACTGTCTTTGATTAAAATCATCGTTATTTTCATCTCGCTCATTCCATACAAGTGGACGGTTATTTTTGTCATAAATAATCCCACGGTCAGGAAAAATATAAGTGTGTCTTAATTTATTATTTTCACTTCTGCTTCTATTTTCCTCTCCTTTTATAATTTGTACTTGGAATACTTCATAAATAAAAAAAATAAAAATAAAACTGAACACTAGAAATAACGAGAAAACATTCCTAAAACCAATCGGCTTTTCGAATCTACCTTCAAACTGCTCGGTATTGAACCCTGGCATATTAGAAGCATCAGCAAAAATTTCATCAGGATCAACGTCCTTGTTTTTCTGCTTTTTCATGATTTTTTGAATTTTTCTAAACATTGTTAATTTGTAAAATCAATTAAATTAAAATTTGTTTTTTAAATTTTGGTATTAAATAAAAGGCGATTAACATAAAAATTGTAAACATTAAATTAAATCCAAAAAACAGATTCTGATTTAAATACAAAGTATCAATAATAAAACCAACAAAAATTACTTCGTATAAATTTTTAAAATAAAAGAGTCCAATCAGTGAAAGTATAACTGGTATCCACCAGAATGTAGTGAATGAAAATATTATTAGTACAAGGCCAAATATGAATCTTTTCATAATATATTATATTAACACGAGTTAAATTTAATTTAAATTTGTGATTTAAAAATTTGAACAAAATTGTAATCTGAGTAATCAAATAAATAATTAAAGTAAATTATTTGAAATGTACTCGATTCATTAATCTCGATTTTGGCAACCAAACCAATTGGTTGGCGAGAAAACTGGGCTGCATAAACTAAATCACCTTCATGAACCATCAAATCTTTTGGTAATTCGACCTTGAAAGATAATCCACCCATCCCTTCGGCTTGTGCCTGAAATTCATTATTAATTTTAATTGGTAAAAATTCACCAAAAGAAGAAAACAACTTTACCTTAGCTGTTTTATTAAAAACATCTGTGATCTTTCCTGCTAAAATTCCGTTAGTAAAAACCAAATCATTAATTGAGACCCTTTCCTTAATCAGGTCATCTTCCTGTACAAAATTATCAGGAATCCTGATAACAAAAGTATCAAATGGAGAAAAAGGAGGAGTCAAAATTACTTCACCCAAAACAAAATCAGAATCATCAGTATCGAAATCAAGAAGTTTTTTTAATTCTTTATTTTCTCCTCGCATCGAATCTATTGCTAGGTTTTCAAATTTTAATTTTTTATTTTCCTCAATTAATAAATCATTCTCTTTTTGCAATTCCTTTTTTGAAACAAAATAACTGAACGAATTATTAAATGGACTTAACAAAACATTTTTAGTTTGATTAATTGGACCAACGGCAAAATGAATCAGATTAGAAATAGGCTTGTTAAAAATAAAAAATAAAACGAAAAAAATAGTCACCGACAATATTGTGAAGATAAAATTTTTCCTATTCTTTTTTCGAGTACTACTTCTTTGGAGGTAAGTCATCTTCTTTTCTTATTAAAATATCTCGATACTTATCAATATTTTCAAGTATTATCCCAGTACCACGATCAACAGCAGTAAATGGGTCAGCCGCAATATGAATCGGCATTTCTAATTGTTGCTCTAAAAATTCGCTAATCCCAGAAATTAAAGCTCCTCCCCCGGTAATAT
>CAZKXE010000092.1:0-2223 GCA_964556855.1 uncultured Candidatus Saccharibacteria bacterium | reverse complement strand
AAACTAAAATTTCAAAATTGTTACGGAATAAAAAAACTTGAAAAAGAGTTTAATTTTAGCAATAGAACATTTTCAATCTATGCTCCGAATGGGTCTATGAAAACATCTTTTGCAAAAACTTTTTATGACTATTCAAAAGATAAAGAAACTAAAGATTTGGCTTTCCCGAATAGAACAACAGTTAGAGAGATTTTAGCCGATGATCAAGAAATAAGCCCAGAAAGTATTTTCGTTATAGAACCTTATAATCAAGATTATCAGTCTGAGAAAATATCGACTTTACTTGCAAATAAGGAATTAAAAAAGGAATACGAAAATATTCACAAGGATATTGATAAAATAAGAAATGAACTTGTTAAAAAATTAAAGCAATTATCAGGTTTAAGTGCGAGAAAAGATAGTATCGAAGATATTGTTAAATCTGTTTTTAATAAGAATTTTTTTGATTTGATTATTGAATTAGAAGATTTTATTTCTGAAAATGAAAATTTACCTTTTCATGATACTCAATATCAAATTATTTTTAATGATAAAGTAATTGGTTTTTTAAATACAAAAGACTTTAAAAATAGTATAAAAGAGTATATTGAGAAATATTATGAACTGATTGAAAAATCGCAATATTTAAAAAAGGAATTTAATTTTTATCATGCTGAAAGCATACAAAAACAATTAGAGACAAACAATTTCTTTAAAGTTGGACATTCAATAAATTTATTTGACGGTAATAATAAAAAAGAGTTTTCGAGTGATGATGAATTAAAACAAGCAATTGAAGATGAAAGAAAAATTGTTTTAAATGATGAAGAGTTAAAAAAACGTTTTGACGAAATAGATAAAAAATTAGGAAATGTTGAGTTAAGAGCGTTTCGAGATTATTTGCTTGAAAATCAAGAAATATTGCCAGAATTAGTAAATTTAGATGAGTTTGCAAAGAAAATATGGCTTGCTTATTTTGTAAACCAAAAAACTTTATTTTTAGAATTAGTTAGAAAGTACAAAGACGGACAAGAAAAAATAAAAGAACTTGTTGAACAAGCAACAAAAGAAAAAACAGAGTGGGAAGAAGTCATTAAAATTTTCAATACTAGATTTTCTCATCTGCCTTTTTATTTGGATATAAAAAATAAAGATGATGTTATTCTAAAAGATGAGGTTCCTGCGATTGAGTTTATTTTTAAGGACGGAGATGATGAAAAAATTTTTAAAGACAAAAAAGAATTGCTGGAAATATTGAGTACAGGAGAAAGGAGAGCACTCTATATTTTAAATGTTATATTTGAAGTTGAGGCAAGGAAAAAAGATGAAAATGAGACATTATTTATTATAGATGATATTGCTGATTCATTTGATTACAAAAATAAATACGCAATTATTGAGTATTTAAAATACATGTCAGAAATTGATAAATTTTTTATGTTGATTTTGACACATAATTTTGATTTTTTTAGAACAGCTCAAAGTAGAGGTATTTCATCTTATGATCAATGTTTAATTGCTATTAAAAACGATTCTGAAATAAAGCTAGAGCAAGCTGAATATCTAAAAAATCCTTTTATTCGAGACTGGAAAAAGAGCTTGAGTGATAACAAAAAACTAGTTTCGTCTATTCCTTTTGTTAGGAATATTGCAGAATATACACAAGGTAATGATAATGACGATTATGTACTACTCACATCAGTTTTACATGTTAAGGATAATACAGAAAATTTGACTTTACGGGATATAAAAACAGTTTTTGAAAATAACATCAAAAATCTAAGTTTTCCTAATGAAAATTTAGATAAAAAGGTTTTAGATTTGATATTTGAAACTGCCGATGAATGTTTGAATGCGGATGAGGGCATAAATCTGGAAAATAAAATTGTTCTTTCTATCGCCATTAGAATAAAGGCTGAACAATTTATGAAATCCAAAATTACAGACGAGCAATTTTTGAAAGATTTAAATAAGACGTTAAATCAAACATGGAATTTATTAAAAAAATATGAGGAAGAATTTAATAATGAAAAAGAAAATATTGAAATTCTAAAAAGAGTTAATTTAATAACTCCTGAAAATATACACATAAATTCTTTCATGTATGAACCAATTTTAGATATGGGAGACGGAGAGTTAAGAGAATTATATACAACCGTAAAAGATAAGTTAAAAATTTAACAATCACCAATTTCCCAAAAAATCCAATTTGTTTTCGGACGAACGGTGGAGCAAAAGGGCAAA
>CAZKXE010000091.1:250-2275 GCA_964556855.1 uncultured Candidatus Saccharibacteria bacterium | reverse complement strand
TGACCAAGTGCTTCACGAACATCTTCGTCTGTTATTACTACCTCTCGAGGTAAACCTGTTACCAAATCACGCCCTCTGATTGTTGCTTCAGCTAAATCCTTTTCGGGTAAGATTCTGCAAATTTCCTTTTTTAAATCTTCGGCGGTTCTTTCACCGATTAAAATTTTGAATTCACTCCTAATATAAGCAATAATATCATTGTTCATTTTATCCCCAGCAATCCTTAGATTCTTTGATCTAACAATTCCTCCTAAGGCAATTACAGCGATATCAGTCGTTCCTCCACCAATATCAATTATCATAGAGCCAATTGCATCATGCACAGGCAGACGAATACCGATAGCAGCTGCCATAGGTTCCTCTACCACATGCACCTCCCTAGCCCCCGCATTTATGCTGGCGTCTCGGACTGCTCTGGTCTCGACATTTGTAGTACCGCAAGGAACGCCTACAACCACCCTCGGGCCCAAGATTTTTTTATTTTCTCCTTGGGCTTTTTTTAATAAGTATGAAAGCATTTCTTCTGTAACTTCAAAATCAGAAATAACACCATCAACAAGTGGTCTAATGGCCTTCAAGTGCATTGGGGTTTTCCCGAGCATTTCTCTGGCGCCATTTCCGACGGCAACAACTCGTCCTGTTTTTTGATTAATCGCTACAACTGATGGCTCATTAACAATGACTCCTTTTCCGGGAACATAGACCAAGGTGTTGGCGGTTCCCAAATCTATTCCTATGTTATTAGAAATTAATGGGAGAATTTTATTTTGCCAATATTTTCTTAGATTAAAGTTTGATGTTTTCATATTTTTAATTCTGATTTAGTTAGATTTCCTTACCTCATCCAGGAAGTTTTTTATTTTAATTTCATTACTTTCTCCTGTTTTACGATTTACAATTTCAATCTTATTATTTTCTTTATAGCTTTTACCTAAGATAATTTGATAAGGAATACCAATTAAATCTGAATCTTTCAACTTTAAACCAGCGCCTAGTTCCCTATCGTCGTACAAGACATCTTGATTTAAATCCAAAAGATTTTTATAAAATTCATCAGAAGCTTCATTGTCTGGAAGCAAATTTAATAAATGATACTTAAACGGAGCGATGTTTTCTGGCCATACTAATCCTTTTTCATCAGCATAAATTTCAGCAACTGTTCCCATCAGGCGGCCAACTCCTATACCATAACTACCCATAAATACAGGTTTTCTTTCTCCATTGTCATTATCAACTATCAACTCCAGAGGATCAGAGAATTTATAAGCCAATGTGAAAATATTACCAACTTCGACCGTTTTTAATTCTTCCAGATCATCCTGATTTATAGCTAAATCACCTAATACTTCTTGATTCATCACCTCTTGATTGATAGCGATATTTTTATCCTTACACAAAAATATTGTGTCTTCTCCGGCTTCTGTAACTGTTTGAAATTCATGAGAATATTTTGAAAAGGATCCACCTGAAGCAAAAGTTAAATAAGTCCTGTCTCCAATCCCAACTCTTTTAAAAATATTTGAATAAGCATCCTTCATCTTATCGTAAAATATTTTATGATCTTGCTCTGAATTTGAAAAAGAATATAAATCTTTCATTAAAAATTCTCTACCACGCATAATTCCGGACTTGGCTCTTTTTTCATTTCGAAATTTTGTTTGAAATTGATAGACATAGATAGGAAGATCTCGATAGGAATTTATGTGATTCTTCATCAAAGATACAATCGGTTCTTCGTGGGTTATCCCAAGACCTACTTCGTTTCCATTTTTCAAAGAAGTTTTGAACCAATTATCCATGTCCCCATCATGCCAGCGACCTGTTTTTTTCCAAATAGAAGGATCCTGCAACGCAGACATTTCTATTTCTACTCCTCCAACATTCTCCATTTCCTCTCGTATGATGTTTTTAATTTTTTCCATTACCTTTAGACCGAATGGTAAAATATCATAAACCCCAGCCATTTCCTTATTAATAAAACCAGCTCGTATTAATAATTTTGCGCTAGTTGATACTTCATCTGAT
>CAZKXE010000091.1:0-240 GCA_964556855.1 uncultured Candidatus Saccharibacteria bacterium | reverse complement strand
GGCTTCTTTTCTTGTCTTAGTAAATATTTTTGATTGTTTCATTAACCAAAATGATATCAAATTAAAGAGATTTTGGAAACTTGATATTTAATTAATTTATTGAAAGATTTTAAAAACATCTACAAAGGTTACAATCAACATAAATCCAATTAAAACCATAAATCCTGCGGCATTTATAAAATTAGCTATTTTAGGGTTTATATTCTTTTTGGTGACAGATTCTATAGCCAGAAATAATAA
>CAZKXE010000090.1:0-2286 GCA_964556855.1 uncultured Candidatus Saccharibacteria bacterium | reverse complement strand
TTATATAATTATGGTTGCAAAATATGACAGTACCTACGGTTATCTTTTTGATGGTATAAGTACGAATAATCGTAATGCCTTGTATGGTGGCAGTACGCATCGTCTTTATTGTGGTGGAACAGAACCATTATATTCAGGAGGAACAGCTTGGAAAATATTCTCACCAGTATTTAATGGTAATTCAACTCGCCATTATGTTAATGGAAATGTTGGCGGCACAACTGGTACAGGAACCCAGAATTTAATAGGTCTATCACTCGGATCAAGATATACAGCCTCTGAGTTTTTTATTGGTAAAATTGCAGAAGTAATTGTTATATCAGGTGAAGATAATAATGAAAGTCGTCAGCTTGCAGAAGGTTATTTGGCTCATAAATGGGGACTTGAAGGAAGCTTGCCTACAGGACATCCTTATAAAGATTTTCCGCCAACTAAATAAATTTTCTAAAAAAATTCTTTAACTTAGCCAAATAAAATCTTGGGTAAACTTTTTTATAATCAGTTATTATTTTAGATAATTCATTAATATTTTGATTTTGTTTGGTTTTAGAAATATTACCAGAATGTTCTGTGATATTGGTAGTAAAAATAGGGAGGTTAGCGAATTTGTATTTTTTTCCAAGTTCGAGCCAAGTAGCGTAATCCTCCACCTGCCCAGTTGGGTAATTATTGCTATATTCATTAAATGAATTTTTTTTATATAAAACACTTGAATGCATAAATTGATTTTGGCACAGAATTTTTTGGCGAATTTTTGAATCGTCGGTTTGACGCTCGATTTTTTTAATTGTGCGGCCGTTTTTATCAACTAAATTACAAAAAGTCCCGACCAAAGCATATTCAGGATTCTCCTCTAGAAAATTGACTTGAGCGCTAATTTTATTTGAATCGATCCAATAATCATCACTATCAAGGACTGCTAAATATCTACCATTAGTTAGACTTAATATTTTATTTCTAGTGGCAGTTATTCCTAAATTTTCCTCATTACGATAATATTTAATGTTTGAATTTTTGGATGCGTATTCGCTTATTATTTTTTCAGTGTCGTCTGTCGAAGCATCATCAAGTATTATAATTTCTAAATTAGGATAGTTTTGAGACAAAACAGAGTCGAGAGCTTTTGGTAGGAAATCGGCCCGATTGTATGTACAAATTTGAACAGAAACCAAAGGTGGTTCTGGATTTTGGATTAAATTTTCAATATTTAATTTTTCTGTAGTTTTTTCCATTTATTTCTTATCAATTATATATTACGTAAATCTTCAACATTTACATCACTAAGTAATTCATATTTATTTCTTGCCTCCTTCCAGGTAATTAATTTTATGTCTTGTGTCCATTTATGCTTATTCTTTAAATACGATGATGTGTAAATCTTATTCTTGATTAGTATATTTGAATCAAAATCGTTCTTGATATATTTTAGATGATAAAATAAAACACCCAATGATTTTCTTGAAAAATACATGCTAATCGGCAATCTTAGTGATTCGCAGTTCTTTCTGTTTATAAAATATGTATTTCTTGAAACAGGGAAGAAACCGCAATCGAGGCCATAAGTGAATGGATTTTTTTCGTTAATATATATATTATTATTTTCAATATTTATGTTAACTCCATAAAAAAATAACATTGTTTGTAACCCCATACTTCTAATTTCGTTAGTTTTTTGTCTAAATTTTTCTGAGTATGCAATGTGGTCGGCATCAATTTTCACTGCAATTTTTTTAGTTGTTTTACTTAGAGCAAAGTTGTAGTAATTTGCTAAACTGTGTATTGATTTACTTGGTGTTAATATGTGATCAATTGATGTTGCAGGATTGACTATTGGCTTATATTCGTAAACTTTAATTTTATCTGGGTATTTTTTTTCTAGATTTCTAGCGATCTGTCCTGTTGAATCAGAACAATTATTATAAACTATAATTATTTCGTCTAAATATTTTATATGGGATTCAACAGATTTTTCTAAAAACTTTTCCTCATTTCTCACTCTGTAAAATCCTGAAATTCCGTCACCCCTTCCTATTGAGTTTATTTTTTTAGTATCTACATAATATGAATTATCCTTGCTTTCAAATATGTATGAAAAATATGTCTTAATATGAATTAGCCTAATGGACCATATCTCTATGAGTTCAATGAATCTTCTAATTAAAAAATTTATTGCATTTTTTATCATTTTATAATTTTCTTTTAGATTACGTATGTATTAAAAAGCGCGCATAATTTCTCATAATGTTTATTATTATGTTCTTCTTATATTTTTTTCTATATTTATGT
>CAZKXE010000089.1:0-2295 GCA_964556855.1 uncultured Candidatus Saccharibacteria bacterium | reverse complement strand
AAAATGCCTGGATTCAGATTATTATAAAAGCTCATAAAAAAGAGGATAAGAAACCAGGGACGTTATTTGGTACAACAGACTTTTGGGTAGATCAGGCTAAGGCAGAAATTATAAAAATCCGAAAAGATAGTGTTCTTGAAAATGAAGATGGTGTAAAAATTGCTATGCAAACGTCTTCTCAAAAAGAAAAAATTGATGCTATTGAAAGAAATATTTCTAAATTAGGTTTTGATGTTGGTATACGTTCACTTTATATAGCGGAAAAAGATAGCTTCATCGGTGTTAATATTCCCGGTTTAATTGGAAGTTTCAAACAATATGGATCATCAAATTTAAATGGTTTTAAACCATCGATGACTACTAGCTTTAAATATTGGTGGCAAGATCCATTTGGAAAAAGATCAGAAGCTATTAAAAAACAAATCTTTAAGGATTATCAAAATAGGGTTTATTTTAATACTGTTATAGGGACTGAATTAAGGAAAAAATTTGTATTAAATACAGAGGAACTTGCAACAATTTTCCACTTTCCGGGCAAAGTTGCTATTACACCAGGTCTTACTAGAGTTAAGTCTAGAAAATCCGAGGCTCCTGGTAATTTACCAATATAAATGAAAATTCTTAATTATATAAAAAAAATATTTAGTTTTATATTTGAGGAGATAAACAAAATTAAAGTAATTTTGACTCACAATAAATTTAAATTATTGATACTAGTAATTCTTTTAATCGCTGGTTATTTATTTTACATTTCAGAGCCACCGAAGGATTTTCCTATTAATAAAATAATTTCGATAGAAGAAGGCAGGTCTATTAAGTCAATTGCATTGAACCTAAAAGAGGAACAAATTATTAAATCATCAATTCTATTTCAGTTGCTAATACAATTTTCCGAGACTAAAAGCGTAAAGGCTGGTGATTATCTATTTGATACAAAAATAAATATCTTCCAGGTTGCCAGAAAAGTTGAGACAGGTAACTTTAATATTCCGATTATAAAAGTTACTATAACAGAAGGTATGACCGTTGAGGATATTGCAGATAGGCTTTCTAGTAAATTAATGAACTTTAATAAAGATTCTTTTATGAAATTAGCCCAAAAATACGAAGGCTATTTATTCCCAGATACATATAATTTTAATTTTACCGCTGACGAGTTTAAAGTTATTGAAACTATGAGAAATAACTTTAATCAGAAAATGCTCTCTATTAAGAGTGAAATTGAAAATTCTGGTAAAAATCTAGATGATATTATAATAATGGCTTCAATTGTTGAAAAAGAGGCTAGTAGAAGCACAATAGGTGAAGTCACTGATGTATTATGGAATAGAATTGAACTTGAAATGCCACTACAGGTTGATGCCACTTTTGTATATTCAATTGACAAAAATAGTTTTAATGTTACTAAAGAGGAAATGAGAGATGAGGATAATCCTTATAATACTTACACCCATCTTGGATTACCTCCTACCCCAATTTCTAATCCTGGGCTAGAATCTATTCTTGCCAGCATAAATCATAATCCTACAGATTACGTTTTCTTTCTTACTGGAAAAGATGGAAAAATGTATTTTGCTACAACATTTGAAGAACATAAGAAAAATAGGTATTTACACCTAGATTAGGTTATAACAAGAGTATGGAAATATTATATGTTAATAAGTAAAAATAAAAAAAAAGTTTTTGTGGGGCTGTCTGGTGGTGTTGATAGTTCTGTTTCAGCCTATTTATTAAAAAAAAGTGGTTATGATGTTACTGGTGTATTTATTAAGGCGTGGCATCCTGATTTTCTTCCTTGTAACTGGAAAAATGAGATGCGTGATGCAATGCGAGTTTGTGCGAAGCTTGATATAAAGTTTTTGCTTTGTGATCTGTCGAAGGAATATAAAAAAGAAATTATAGATTACTTGATAAATGAATACCAAATTGGACATACTCCAAATCCAGACGTACTTTGTAACAAAAAAATCAAGTTCGGCGGATTTTTAGACTGGTCAATCAAAAAGGGTGCAGATTTTGTAGCGACTGGTCACTATGTTAGAAATGAAAGTATTGAGAACGAAATTGGGTTATTTAATGCCATTGATCAAGAAAAAGATCAAACATATTTTTTATGGACTTTAAATCAGCGGCAGATTTCAAAAATATTATTTCCAATTGGGCACTTAGAAAAAAAAGAAGTAAGAAAAATTGCAGCCAGGGTTAAACTTAATACTGCAGCAAAAAAAGACAGCCAAGGTCTTTGCTTTTTGGGGCATGTAAATATGAAATCATTTCTTCGGCGTTATATCAAAA
>CAZKXE010000088.1:0-2296 GCA_964556855.1 uncultured Candidatus Saccharibacteria bacterium | reverse complement strand
AAGTGGCTATTACAAAGATATTAAAGCTGAAACATCAAGATTTGATATTTTTGCAGTTTGCATTGGCTTTTGTGCTTTTGGCATAAAAGTGAAGTGTGATTTTTGTTTTCATTGTGGTGACCAATTAATTATTACTCAATTTAAATTCCTAATTGAAATCAAACAAGATGTTTACTGACTGAACAAGCTATTGAACCTGTCGTTGAACCCAATATTTGTAGGTGTTGAGGTAATTTAGCGAGACCCTAATTTTTAAATTTTCTAGGGTCTCGATTTTATCTCGATTAGAATAAGATTTAATGAATAATTTGGTCTATCTGGAAAAGCAAAAACCCTGTTAATCATAAGATTTACAAGGTTTTGCTACCATTTAGGATTTTTTCAGCGGAGAAAGAGGAACTATCCATAAACTTAATTGTACTGATTTCATTGGGTTTTTGATAAGTTAATAATTAAATACGCACCGAATTACGCACCTCATGTTATTTATTAATCTAATTGTATTCAAAACATACTAAATTATCCCAAAAAGCATAAAGTATTTTTCTCTAAATCAATCTCGATAGTTTACTTTTAATAAAATATATCAACTTTCAGTTTAGCTTTTAGCATTTTTTTAAACTTCTTTTTGAGAAATATTAATCCTTACTTGTGTTTAAATTCAAGACCCAAATGCCTAAATAATCTCCTTACCTTCATTCTCCAACTTGTCCTAGCCTCAATCCATGATTTTCCACCTTCAGGAATTAGAATATTATCGTTAGAGTGCATGGGCTTAATTTTGCTTTGGTATACATTTCCATCAAATTTTAATAATAGGTAAGGATCTTGTGTTGGACAACCTTCATCATCCAAATCAAATATGCTTTGATGTTCCTTTTGGTTGAATTTCTCCTTTTTAGCTTTTAATCCTTCAAATAGGTCTGCCAATGAAATATGCTCAGTAATAAAATCTAAATCATAAATATCTTTATTTGCTGCCCTACTTGAACCAGTTATTAATTTAAACAGCCCAATATCTTTTGTAGTAACTAATCTTATTCCATCAATAGTTTCCGGGTCATCCATCATTTTCATATTTTGGATAACTTCAACTTTAATTATAGTGTCACAGGGTTTAGTCACCCAAAACCTTAAAAAGGTAAATTACTCACTTTCTTTGCCAGCTGGATAGTCAATACTTGATATGTTTTTTTCACCATAAAAATCAACGACTTCTTTTTGTATCTGCTCTAAATGTTTTATCCCAACAATTTCAGGGCAAAATAAATCAATATCTTGAGATTCTCTGTGACCAAATCGGATAGCCAAATTTGTACCACCTGCCAATGCAAATTGCGATAATCCAGAAAGTTGCTGTAATTCTTTGATTGTGGTTAGGAGTACTGGAGAAACTGTACTCATTTGCTAAAACTTATAGCGTAAAAAAGTAGGTTTATTATAACGAGCAGCAACCATTTTACATATTTGGTTACTTATACGTTCTTTAGTATTTTTAAGTACTGAATATATTTCATTAGCTGTATATACTTCCTCAACAGAAGCAATATCTTTTTTAAAAGTTTTCTCATTAGTAGCCAATAACATTCTTGGGATGATAACTTCTTTATCTTTTTTAACAGATAATTTGTTAACATCCATATCCCAAAACACTTTTTTTGGAACTATATTAGCTATATTTACTTTGGTTTTCAAAACTTCTTTATCTTCTTTTATACTATTAAGTACATTACAAATATATAAAATAGTATTTAATTGACTATGTGTAAAAACATTTCTTTAACTATTAAGAGCAATATCTATACCAATACCAGTAGTTTCTGAACTCTTATCAATATCATTCTCATTATCTTTTTAATTAAAAGAGTTATTATATATTTGGAAGTAATCTTTATGTTCAATAATTTATTTTATCAAAAAAATAATTAAGACTAAAAAAATATTTAATTAAATTTTGATTGTCATTATTATTGTTCAAGAAATTATTAAAATAATCTATATCAAGATTATTTGGAATATATTCTTTTGAAAATCTATTCTTAATAACATCAAAAATCAATTCTTGAATTGTTCCATTTGAATCAAAATATTTTTTAAAAAGTTCTTTGTTAGACAACTTATCATAATTAATTAAGTATTCACAAGATTCTTCTAATAATAAATTATGTTCATTCTTCTTAATTTCATATCCCGAAATTATAGCCTTTCTTAAAGTGAATTTATTTTCTATAAATGGAGGTAAATTAACGTGAGTTCGATTTAAGCAGCTAATCTTTTATCAATAATTTCTAGGTTT
>CAZKXE010000087.1:0-2304 GCA_964556855.1 uncultured Candidatus Saccharibacteria bacterium | reverse complement strand
CACCGCAGGTTTTGCGTTTTAAATGGTGACGTGCATTTCAGGTGTTAATTCAGCGTGTATACTTTAAATATAGCAAGACTATCTATCGATTTTGGTTAGTTAATCTAAAAATCTATCTTTGCCCCTTATGGTCAGCAGATAAACCATAATCCTCAAAATTAAATAAGCAGAAAAACTTTTAAAATATTCAATTAAATATTTTAAATATACCAATATATTGTGTAGGAGATATACTTGCCAATTAATAATTAATAAAAAAAATATGAATAATAAAATCAAAATTATATTAGGAATATTAGTTTTAACTTTTGTTACCCTCGGCTTTGTTGGAATTACAGAGGCTGCTACATATAACTTTATAAACACTTCTGGTAAATTGGGTACTATAGTTGCCAATAATCCACAAGAAGCAATTAACCAGGCTTATCAATTGGGTGCACACAGTGGTGTTATATTAGTATTTACTGCAAATAGTAATCAACCTAATTTAGGTGAGGGATCTTTTATTTATCAATATGTAAACACATCAGGATCTCTTATTACTATTAGGGCTAATTCACCCAAGGATGCATTTGCTAAAGCGTATGAATTAGGAATTCATAGCGGGGTGATACTAGTTAGATAGTATTCAATAAAGTAATGAACCAAGAAACACCTCTAGTTTTGGGTATTTTTTGGTTGGTAGCTAATATGTAAATTTCCACAATATAAATGTCAAAGTATTTAATACTTCATACTGTTAATTTAGTGCCTCCCAAAAATCATTGACGCCTTTCTTCATTTTTGCAGAAAAGGGAACTAGACTTATTTCTTGCCCAACTAATTCTTCTTTAATCCCCAATATTTTTTTCAAGTACTCTTTTTGGTTTAATTTATCAATTTTATTAAAAACAATAATTATCTGTTCGCCAGTTCTGTTTAAAAATTCCAAAAATTCATTGTCATTATCAGTAAGCCCGACTTTTGAATCTAAAACCATCACATGCGTTCTGTTGTGAACCTTTACTTCCATTATGTACCACAGTATCAATTTCCGTAAAGCGGCTCTTTTTTGTCCTGAAGTTTTAGCATATCCATATCCAGGTAAGTCTAAAAAAAATAAGTTATCATTTACATTAAAAAGATTTATTTCCGAAGTCTTACCTGGGACGCTAGATGTCTTTGTTAATGACTTGTTCTCAAGAAGTGTGTTTATTGTAGATGATTTACCTACATTTGAACGACCATAAAAAGCAACCTGTCGGATGCTTGGATCCCATTTTTGTTTTCCCTTTATAATTCCCTTAACAAAAGATGCTTTATAAATTTTCATTAGTACTATCATACTATTCTTTTTTAATGATTAAGTCCAATATTTAATATATTCAAAAACTAAGATTATAATAGATGATATGAACTGTGTGTAATAGTCACTTCTGTTCCTTTGGCTATTATTACTGCTCTTTCTTCTGTAGTGTTTATATTTTTACGTTATTAGAAATATTTACTTGCAGTTGTATTTCAAGTATAATTTTATTAGTTATTAGAAATATTACATATAAATTTAATGAAAAACATGGAATCAATGAAAAATTTATCTATTGAAGGAGAAGTAGACCCAATTCTTCATAAATTATGGAGAAAATATAAATTCACTACGAAACCACCAATCAAGGGTGGTGTGGCAGAACAAAGATTGCTGAACGCGTGTCGAAGTTATATTAATTTAGTAGATAATCTACCTCAAATGATAAATGCCAGATCACAGCAAGATAGTGAAAATTACTTTGCAAAAAATCGGGCAATTGATTTTGTAAAGCAATCTGACTCATCAAGAAGAGAGCTCCATAATCAAATTGCCATAATGATTGTCGGTAAACAAAGATCTGGAATGGATGAATCTCTGGCCCTACACTTAGCTGATTTTGCTAGGGAATATGCATATGAAAACGACTCGCTATAGTTTACTATTGCGAGTCGTTTGGTTAATTCAAAGTTTTTTCTGGGTGACGATAAGGAACTTTCCCTCTCCAATTTTTAGTTCGTTCGTGAATGTCCCGTCTTTGTTGTCCACGTTTTTTTTTGCCCAGACTTGCTGGCCCTCTTCATTTAAAAGAGAGTGGAATTCATCCTCGGTAATTGGGTAGACCTCTCGAGGTCCCCAATCTTTGAAAAGCTGATTTGCGGTACTCATTTGTTCGTTGCCCTTTCTTTTTTGTGTACAATTTTATATATAAAATACTATAAAAGTTGATTTTGTCAACTGTTTCAGCTGAATTAACACCTGAAATGCACGTCACCATTTAAAACGCAAAACCTGCGGTG
>CAZKXE010000086.1:1606-2326 GCA_964556855.1 uncultured Candidatus Saccharibacteria bacterium | reverse complement strand
TATTGAATTTCAGAATTCAAGGTATTTCTAATATTTGAGATTATTGATAATGATTTTTCTTTTATTATCTCTTCTTCCACGCCTGAAGATAATGTCTGTTTGAGATCAAAAAGTAATCTTTGAACTTGTTGGTTGATTTCTTTTTCTCGTCTTATTGATTCTTGTTCCAGGTTCTTTGTTGAATTGTTAAATAGTATAAAAAGTATTATTAATATTATTGAAACTCCTATCAGAATAAAAATTGATTGATTTGGAGTAAATTTTTTAGTTAAATTCATATTATAATTTTAACATTAAATTAGTGCTATAATTTATTTATGAAAAATAATTTGCCAATAATTGTGGGTGTAACTTTGCCAATTTTGATGGTCATTGTTATTGCAGGATTTGTTTGGATTCCCGCTTCAAGAATTAACCCAGAATATAGTTTTGTTTTTACATATCAAGAAAATAGATACGACACAAAATATAGTAATTATTTAATTGTCGAAAATAACAAAATCGTAAAAAAAGAAAATACCTCAGATAATAATTTAAGCTATGTTAAAAAAGAAGAATATCCAAAAATTTATAAATATGATTTCTCAAATCAGGGATTAGACGAACTGTCGTTTGAAGAGGCACAAAATCTTACCTTAGACAAAGGGCCAACTTCTCCAGATGGTTATATAGTTGATTTTTATTTCAGAAGAAATGGTTATAATATCGCATCTGAGATTT
>CAZKXE010000086.1:0-1596 GCA_964556855.1 uncultured Candidatus Saccharibacteria bacterium | reverse complement strand
GGTGGTTCAGATAGAAATTATAATGCTTGGGTATTGAAAGGTGATAAAGCTAAAGGTATAAATATTCCAAATCTAGGAAGTGACTACTATCAAGCAAAGAATTTTATAGGTTGGATAATAAAATAATATGGACAAAGAACAATTAATATCATTGATAAGACAAAAAGTGACAGATGGTGTTATATCAAAGAATGAAATTTTTTCTATTTTTGATGATAAAAAAGACCCGGTCGGCAGTTTAGATATTGATAAAGAAAAAGAACAAATTGGTGCAGGTAATAAATTTGTTAATGCCCTTTATGTAATTGGTGTAATAATTATTATTGTTGGAATATTAATACTGCTGTTTCAAAATTGGAGAGAGATCGGGTTTTTAGGTAGAGTATCTTCTACTTTGGGCATTGCAACCGTTGCATATATAATTGCATTTGCCACAGTTAGGACTGGTGAGGAAAAGCTTTCTCAGGTCATGTTTTTACTTTCTGCTGTGGTGGCGCCGATTGGTGTGTACGTTCTTTTGTCTGAAGCAGGTTATCGTATTGGTTTGAATACTTATATGATTTCTTCAGTCATCCTAACTTTGTTTTATGGTTTAACACAGGTATATGCTAAAAATAGAATTTTGGTTTTGGTGACTATTTTTTATGGCACATCTTTATATTTTTCTTCTATTGCTAAGATAACTGAACTGGTTGGTTACTCATTGCCAGAAAATTTATTAAAAAATGCAGTTATAATTTTAGGTTTCGCTTATTATCTGATCGCTTATGGTTATTCAAAAATTACTAATAATGATACAGAAAATAACAAAGAAAAAGATGTTGTTTCGAATTTCATTTATTCAATAGGTTCTTTATTTATTTTGGTTCCTTTTATGACTTTTGGCGGTGTTTGGGATTTCTTAGCATTAATTATTATATTTGCTGTTGCTTATCTATCTTTCTTTGTAAAAAGTAAATTTATGTTTTTTATTTCAGCCGGCTTTCTTGTTGCTCAATTAGTTTCTTTGACTTGGGAATACTTCAGAGACTATACTAGTTGGCCTATAATGTTAATTCTGATAGGCGCATTTACTATAGGCATAGCTTATGTTTCTATTAGGCTTTCAAAAAAAATTAAAAAAATATAATTTAATTTTGCCAACATAGCTCAGCAGGTAGAGCACTCCCATGGTAAGGGAGAGGTCGCCGGTTCAATCCCGGCTGTTGGCTCAAAATTCATGATCAAACCTCTAATGTAAAACTAAGTGATATAATTCATTTATATGAAAAATAAATTATTAACTATTGTAAGAATATTATTGGGGTGGACATTTTTGTGGGCATTTCTAGATAAAACTCTTGGCTTAGGTTTTGCAACGATAACTGAAAGGGCTATCCCAACAATGAGGCTATCAATGTAGATTCCGAACGCCGCGCCCATAATTCCGACGAGGCAGAAAAAGACAAAAATAAGGAGTATGGAGCGGAAATTGTTGCTCCGTATCTGCTGGAAAAGGGTCTTGACCATGCTTCTTAGTCAAAGGAAACCTTGACGTTCTTGCGCTCAGATTCGGCTGCCTCGAAGAGCTGCTCTGCATGGAAGTTGAACATGCCG
>CAZKXE010000085.1:0-2453 GCA_964556855.1 uncultured Candidatus Saccharibacteria bacterium | reverse complement strand
AATCTGATCAACTTCTTTTTCATCACGTATTTCTCTAATACAGTTTAATAGAATTTGATTTTTATCTTTCGAATTTTCATTTTCTGTCAAAGCTGTAATAACCCAAAATTTTTCTGGAATAAAAGCCCTGATTTCTCTTTCTCGTTCCATAATAATCCTCATAGCAGGGGATTGAACTCGGCCAGCAGATAAGCCATATCTAACCTTTTTCCAAATTAAACCAGATAAATCATAACCCACCAGTCTATCCAGAACTCGTCGAGCTTCTTGAGCTTGCTTTAAATCATCGTCAATTAGTCTTGGATTTTTCATCGCCTCGCTGACTGCTTCTTTGGTAATTTCATGAAAGGCGACTCTCTTTGGGTCTTTTAATCCCAATACTTCTTTTAGGTGCCAGGCAATTGCTTCTCCCTCTCGGTCGGGGTCAGTTGCAAGATAGATATCTTCTGATTTTTTAGCTAGATTTTTGATTTCTCTAATAACAGGTTCTTTTCCTCTTGAAATTTCATAATTAGGAACAAAACCTTTTTCAATATCAATCGCAGTTTTATTACTCTTTGGGAGATCTCGCACATGACCAACACTGGCCACTACTTTAAAATCTGAACCAAGATATTTTTCGATAGTTTTTGCCTTGGAAGGAGACTCTACAATTAGTAATTTTTTAAACGATGTATTATTTTTTTCTTTTGCCATTAAATCCATTAATAACTCATATTTTGTGTTTTGGCAAATTTTTGTGTGGAGAAGTTAATTTATTTCCATATTAGATCTTATATTTAATATGATCATCTACCATTGACTTTTTGCAATATAATGTTATTATATATTCAGTTCTTTATATTGTTAATTTACATATAAAAAAGGAAGAGATAGATTATGAAGTCGATAATTTGGATCATAGTTTTAGCACTCATAATGGCCAAATTGGTTGTTATGGTAGTGTCATTTTGTTTCAATGATACGGTTAAATTTGCTGAAGAGTCAGCAAAAATTGGTAATCAAACTCAGGAGCAGCTATGGAGAAAAATTGAGAACAGAAATTAACATACAACCCACTTACAAATTTGTAAGTGGGTTTTTGTTTGCTCTAGTTAATTAGATCTATTTGTGCGTATTTGTAAAAATAAATTAGGATTTACATAATAGTGAATTTTTAATTATCGAAACTTAATCAAACTAATCCTTCTAACTCCAGCCTACTTATAACCGAATTAACATAACTAATAGAAAGACCGGTTTCCTTTATAATTTTATCTATATTACGGTGACATCTGAATGAAATCATGATTTTCTTTTCTTTTTCAGATAAATGTCTGAGGTTTTGAAATTCAGATTCATTTGAATTTTTATTTTTAAGATCAAAACCTAATAAATTTAAAACATCCTCGCCATTTTGTATTAACTCTGCACCTTGTTGAATGAATTTATTAGGCACTCTAGAATTTTCATTATAAATTGATCCTGGAACAACCATTAACGTTTTATTATATTCTACTGCTAGGTTGGCCGTGATTAGGGTGCCCGACTTTTCACCAGCCTCTATAATAAGAACAGCATCAGCTATGCCCGCCATTAATCTATTTCGCTGTGGGAACATCCATGGCATACTTCTAAAATTCGGTGCAAATTCAGAAATTAGCGATCCTTTTTTAATTATCTCGTTGGCCAGGTCAATGTGACCTGCAGGATAAATAGTATTCCAGTCCAATCCAGATCCTGGAAAGGCAATGGTCGGGATATTATTTTCTAAGGCTGATCTGTGAGCAACAGAATCGATTCCGTAGGCTAATCCAGACACAATACAGATTGGATAATTTTTAATTTCGTTAATAATTTTTTGACACGATCGTTCTGCGTATTCAGTATAATTTCTTGATCCAACTACACAAAGAAATTTGTAATTATTACTACGTAATTTCTTGAAATTTTCCAGACCGTTAATATAGAGTTTATGAGGTTTTTGTGGAATTTCACATAATCCAGGAGACCAATATCTTTTTGGTAATGTTTTAATTTTTGAGTTATATGTATTATTGCAAAAATCATTTTGTTTTAAACCAGATTTTTTTAAACTTGGTTTGTTTGTTTTAAATTCCTTAGCCATTTATTAAAGCTAACAAATTTGGTATGATATTTTTATAAAATTAAGCTAAAATTTCCATGAAATTAAGGCTTAATATTTAAATTAAAATTAATTAAAATAAGTAAAATCATTCAAAAATATGTTAGATATAAAATTTATTCGGGAAAACAAGGACTTAATTAAAGAAGGGGCAAGAAAAAAGCATTCTAATTTTGATGTTGAAGAATTAATTGTGGCCGATGATGAGAGAAAGCAAGCACTGTCATCAGTAGAGGAAAAAAGAACTCGCCAAAACGAGGTTAGTCAAAGAATTCCAAATGCCACTCCTGAGGAAAAATCGATTTTACTTTCTGAAATGTCTTCTCTA
>CAZKXE010000084.1:0-2457 GCA_964556855.1 uncultured Candidatus Saccharibacteria bacterium | reverse complement strand
GCATCGTGGAATTAAACACGTTGCAGTTGTGACTGATGACAATGATCATGACGAAATGGCAGCTGCTGTTGATCACTTTATTGATCCAATCAATATTGACGGGGCAAAAGTTCAGATGATCCACACATCGATAAAAGATGACGGATCAAAGGATTGGAAAAAAGCCTTGTGGATTCTGATGGCACAAAAATAAGTATGATTCGGAAATTTTCTGAGAAAGACCTGATAAGTCTTTGATAACTATCAACCCAACTTCTAACGAGGTTGGGTTTTTATTTTAATAATGTTCGCTTCCATATATTTGACAGCTACTATAATTTACATTATTCTAGTCGATAGAAACGTTCATAAATAATAAATAGAAAGGATTGCTCATGAAAGGTGTTGTTGTTGGTGCGTCTTATATACCACTAAGTGATTACCCGAGGGTGTATAAAAATAGAAATGGGTATCATCATGATACAAATTACCCAAAACTGATTGCAATGGTTGTAATTGAGGGAAGGAAAGAGATTGTCTGTATCGGAAATGCTATCAGAGCAGCTCTGGTTGGTAGGAAAAAAATCCCTAAAAATATAAGGGATTTGGTTATCAAAAACCGCCCATTAGAAATTGAAGTTACTCAAAGAAAAAATGGCATTGGAGTAACCTATTACGAAATCACTGATGAGTCAGCCAAGATGTGGCTAGAGTACAGTTTGATTTAGATTTATATTTTTATTATTAAAAAAGCGCAAGTAAACTTGCGCTTTTCTTCTGTAGTAATATTATCCTAAAATCCTGCTAAATAAGTGAATTCTCCCAGGGGTAATTATAGATTTAAATAAGTAACAGTTAGCTGTAAAATCGTAGCAAATGATACCCACATAAAATAGGGAATATTTACATATGCTACCCAAGGTGCGATAGGATAAATCGCGATTAATAACCAAATCAATGTACCAAGGACCAAGACGATGTCGATTGCAGCTAGGATATTACTCTGTAATCCAAACTGTAGAGGGGTAAAAATAAAGTTAAAAATCAAATTTAAAATAAAAGGTAGTAATATTAAAAAAGAGATTCTACCTTTTAAAAATAAATAGCCAACATAGCCAAATGAAATTGCAATAATAAAATAAAGAACACTCCAAACCGGACCAAAAATCCAAGCTGGCGGAGCCCAAGACGGTTTAATTAATGTTTGGTACCAATTATAGGTTGTCATTGTTTTGTTTACTTAAAATAAATATGTATAAAATTTCTAATAATCCAACAGTGTTAATTACTAATAGGAAAATAAACCAATAGTTCTGGTTTTGGCGGGCAGCTTTCCATAATGCCCATCCTTTCCAGGGTAATGTCCATAAACCAATCGCAATAATTAACCAAATGTTATCTAATATAAATGTTTCCATTAACATATTATATCAATAGTTAAATGATATATCTAGGAGCTAATTTAAATAATTTTGAGTGCGAAACTAATTTCAATAGTTATTTAGATTTTATAAATTTAAAAATTATGGATTTACTTTTAGCATGGTTCATAAAATCAGTGGCGCTGATTCCAAATTGGGGTTTTTCTAGCAAGTACCAATTGATCTCATCTGTTTGGTCTCCGCATTCATTATTTGCGTGGTCAAGCTGGTTTTCACTAACCTTTTTAAATAAAAAATCTAGACTATCAAATTCGTGGATGCCTCTATATTTAAACCATGAATTTTCGAACCAATAAAACCTACCACCGGTTTGGTAAATTAAAAGCGTATGTGTAGATTGGCTCTGGTTTTTAGCTTCTAGGTAGTAAATATTAAATTGTAATTTTAAATATTTTTCAAAATAAAATCTTTCAAGTTCACATTGATCCCAACAGACCCCAATTTTACTTGCCATTAATTCACTGGGGGATTGCAGCCTGTAGTCATGCTCAAAATCTTGATCAGAAATATTTGTGATTCTTTTATTTTTATTATTTATATAGCCGTATGAAATATTTTTCATTAATTTTAAAATAGCTTCTGGCTTGTTAATTTTAGTTTCTGTATTCATGGGGTTAGATTAAAATTTATATTTAAATATTTCACCTTTTATAATAATCAAATTATATACTATAATGGTTTTATATGAAAAATATAATTAAATTTTTTGTTGTAGGTTTCCTTATCCTCATTGTAGCTATTTTGTTAAATTTATTTGCGAATTTCTATAATTTAAATACCTGGTACGATTTATTAGGTGGAAATTATAATCTGAACCTAATAAATATTGGCTGGCTTTTTTTAGTATATCCTTTTACACTGGGCTTTGTAGCTCGGATTGCAAGTATAAAGTTAAAATAGATTCAAAGATGATATCTATAAAGTGGTAACCATTTTCTCAAAACATGTTATATCTGGATTTCGAAATTCATTTTCTGATACCTTAAATTAACACATCAATTGCACACCTTTAAATACCTGTTCTGGCGTTAAATAG
>CAZKXE010000083.1:0-2458 GCA_964556855.1 uncultured Candidatus Saccharibacteria bacterium | reverse complement strand
ATTTATATGAAAGTCTACAAAATGTTAATTTCTTGGATCAGAAATTCGAAATGGAATTTAAACCAGTTAAATTGCAATTAGATTTGATAGTTAATGAAAAGGTGGTGGCGTCTCAAGAAAAGGAAATTTCACAATTAGAATTGTTTCCTAGAAATAAAAATTCGACTTCAGAAGCAGATATGACCAATCTTTATATACTGATTATTGTACTAGTGAGTATAATCATCATATCGTTAATTGTATGGAAAATTAATAATAAAAAAATTGTAAGTATTATGATTTTAACTATTGGATTATTTTCGTCTGCTTTTGTGAATTTTGTAATAAAACAAGATACAGTTTCTGCTTCGCCAGACGCGAGAACAACGTTAGGTTGGCATAATGCTCATAACCCAAGTGGAAATCAGGGCTTTTGTCCAGTAACTGTCTACCCGAGCACTACAGTGAAAGCGTCTTGTAGCACCTGTTTGAATGGTCTAAGAGGATCAGGCGATATTGCCGGCAGTAGTTTTAGTTTGGGAGACCAGGGACATAACTGGGGTTCTATATATTGGGGTCCATTTAGTGGATCTGCATCTGTAAACGCTAACAATACGTCTACTAGTTGGAGTAAATATGCTTCTCTTGGTGATGGATGTCATTGTGCGGCGGCTTCTGTAGGAAGGGATAGTTATAATATTTCCTGTACCATTCCAAGCCCAATCCCTGGTCAATGCGGAACATCAAATGGAAGATATTATCCATCTGCAAGTAATATTACAAACTTATGTGCTAATGGAACAACACCTTCAGCTATCACATCAAATTCAGATGGAACATATGGCTGGAGTTGTCTAGGATTATATTACGAATATTTCCCAGCACAAACTAGAGTAGACGTATCTTGTAATACAATTAATTCACCATTTCCACCAGTCATTCCGCCTGTTACTCCACCAGTTACTCCGCCAGTTAATCCACCAAATGGTCCAGAAGTTGGATTTAGTTGCCAATTCGAACCATTTAATAGTTTAGATAATCTAGCCTTGGGAAGTAGTTTAAGTGTCCGAGCGTATACTATTGATGATAATATCCCTCCTGGATTAGATCCTGCAGGTTTACAGTACAGATTTGTGAAAGATGGACTTATATTTGAACCAGCTAACGGCGGATTAGTAAGAACAGGTGGTGCTAATTATAACACTTGGTCGACAAACAATTCTATGAACCTTCGCCTAGCTGGACATGGAGTATATCAAACAATGGCATATCTAAAATATTTCAGTGAAGAAAATGTGGATAGTGATATGTGCGAAGGAAACTTTGGTGACTACCTGGTTAGTATTAGTATACCTGAAATCAGTTTGTCTATCGATCCTGAATTAGCTAATCAGGATAATAAATGTAATGCGGAAATTAGCATATCTAATAATGCTGGAGAAACCACCGTTCAATGTAAAATATTAACTGAAAATAACGAAATAATTGATGAAAGTACTAATCTAAACAATGGATTTACTGGAGAAAAAGAAGTTACAGCCGGAACTTCATATAAATTAAAATGTGAATTAACAGATCCACTTTATGCCACTCTGGCTAATGATGCAATTAATGATTTACTAGAAACCCCACTTGATCGATGTGTGGTTAATCCAAACTTGAGGCAAAATTAAGAGTCCCTAAGGCTCAATTTAAAACAAAACCAATCTCACGAGAGTGGTTTTTGTTTTTGCTACATCTAAAATGTGTATAAAAACTAAAATATCGCTAGAATAAAATGTATAATATGTAGTATATGAATATTATAAAACTGATTAAAAACATGTCTTTGCTGGTTAATATGTGCATTTTAATATTAGTAGTGCTACTGCCTAATAACATTGTATCTGGTCAGGGCGAAGAGGTAGATTTATTTCAACCAAGTGAATTTTTAGGTAGTGAAGAGATCCCAGATTGGGCTGTTCCTTTTACAGAGGAAGAATTGAATGCAATAAATAATTTACCATCAACTCATTTAGGAAATTTAACTCTTAATAATGAAGATTTAAAACCGGGGGACACAGTAGAAGGCCGTTTTTTTGTAAGGAATCAGAGAGATTATAATATAAATCTAAATTATTCAATTTTATTAAGCCACGGTGATATTAATGGTGAACCAATCGGATATTTAGATGAAAAAACTAATAAACTAACCTTAAATAGTGCCGAATCTAAATATATTAATTTTGAATACAAAATACCTGAAAGAGTATACGGCGGAAATTTTAAAATTAATATTAATTTATATACAGAAGCGGGCCACTTACTTTCCTGGGTAGACCGAGAAATACAAATAGAATCACTAGGGGATATTTATACAATTAATGATGCTTATATATATGCAGATTCCGTGAATGTTGGATTACAGGAAGGTGTTATATTAAGTAATGATCGACAAGGATTATTAAATTTTGAAATTATGAATCCTGAAGATAGCCCT
>CAZKXE010000082.1:0-2476 GCA_964556855.1 uncultured Candidatus Saccharibacteria bacterium | reverse complement strand
GACAGTTAGCGTAACAACTGCTGACGGACAAACTTTGTTAAATGTACCTTGTAATAATACCGTTTCAGTTTCTCCACAAAGTTCTGGAGGAGGTGGTGGAACGAGAGGTACAACAAACGACGATGAAAATACAGATGATACTTCTGATGAAGGATCAACTAGTACAGATGATGCTACTAGTACAGACGAAATATTAACAAATGAAGATTCAGACACAAATGATTCTTCAGTTGAACCAGGATTTAATGGATACTACTACATTTCAACACCTGTAAATAATATAGTTCCTGAAAATACTACAATAGAAGGAGATGATGGTGAAATATTAGAAACAGATAATAATGCAGCTGACATGTTCAATGCTAATCAAGATACTGCATCTGAAATATCAGATCAGAGTTCTGAAAATGTTGAATTAGGATCAGAAGATTCTACAGATAATTTAAATCTTGCATCAGTAGCATCCCTTGCGTTTGATAATACTATTAATTTTGTTTCAGATTTCTGGTACATGATTATATTACATATCATAGCATTTGGTTTGGCTATCTACTTGATTATCCGAAGGTAATCTAATTAATTAATATCGAATAGATTAGAAAAAAAACTAGCTCGTGATGAGCTAGTTTTTTTCTTTTTATTTTATAGATTTTGCCCTCTATTAATAGGTACTAATTAATTTTCTAATGCTTCCTCAACAACTTTTTTAACCAAAGCTCCGTCTGCTTTTCCTTTTAATTCTTGCATAACCGCACCTATAAACTGACCCATTTGGCTTTTATCCGCAATCCCTAGTTCAGTTTTTTTCTGATCAACTACTTTTTTAATTTCTTCTTCACTCATTAATTTAGGTAAATATTTTTCTAGAATCGCTAGCTCTGTCTTTTCGGATTCTGCTAATTCTGGTCGTCCTCCTTTTTCAAATTGTTCTATAGAATCTTTTCTCTGTTTTGAGGCTCTAGTAATAACAGCTAAGGCTGATTCATCATCGATCATATCTTGTGGAGTTTTTCCGTTAGCCACTAATTCATTAGTAAAGGCTGATAATAAACCTCTGGTAACAGTCAAAACAACTTCGTTTTTATCTTTCATTGCCTGCTTCATGTCAGCTTGGATATTTTCTTTTATGCTCATATCGCTTATTTTAATGGTTAATTAATAATTACTAGATATTATAGACCTTTTATTAACTTATTCAAATTTTTTTTGCTATAATGTTTTCATATGGAAATTATTTTAATCACCCTCGTTTTAATAATAGTTTTTCTGAATGTTGCTTTTATTGTTTATTTCAAAAATTATTTTAACCGTAATAAACAGGAAAAAGATGAAGCCAATTCAGATGGTTTTCAGTTGCTACTTCAACAAATAAATGAACTCGGAAGAAATGTAGATAACAAATTGGGTCAGGCATCAAAAGAGATGAATACCTCAATTGAAAAGCAAACAGCAGAATCTTACAAGGTAATTCGCGATATTACAGAAAGATTAACTAAATTGGATGAAGCCAACAAGCAGGTGATGTCTTTTACAGAACAACTTGATTCATTGCAAAATATTTTAAAAAATCCAAAACACAGAGGAGTTCTAGGAGAATATTATTTAGAGACTTTACTGAAGAATGTTTTACCGCCAGACAGTTACAAAATGCAATATTCATTAGGGAAAGACGATCAGACCGACAAGGAATTAATTGTCGATGCGGTTGTGTTTGTTAAGAATAAAATCGTGCCTATTGATTCAAAATTTTCACTTGAAAATTACAATAGATTCGTAGAGGAGCACGATAAAAACCGAGCCAAGGAACTTGAAAAAATATTCGTGAACGATTTAAAATCGAGAATCAAAGAAACTGCAAAATATGTTAAACCGGAAAAGGATACATTTGATTTTGCTTTCATGTTTATCCCTCACGAGGCGATTTATTATGACTTGTTAATTAATCGAATTGGAGAAAAAGGAATTGATGGGGCAGGTGAGAATTTGATAGAAAGAGCCGCTCGTGAGTACAAGGTGATCATTGTGTCGCCTACATCCTTTTTGGCTTACCTACAGACCGTTTTACAAGGATTAAAGGCCCTAGAGATCGAAGAAACAGCCAAAGATATCATTAAAAAGGTCAACGACCTGGGAAATCATCTTGGAAGTTATGAAAAGCATTTAAACGCTCTGGGCAAAACCCTTGGCACAACAGTTGGTCATTATGATAAGGCTTATAAAGAATTGAAAAAAGTAGACAAAGATGTTTTGAAAATCACTTCAAAGCCAATTGGGATTGATCCTCTTCATGTTGATAAGCCTGATTTAGAATAATTTTAATATATCTTAAATAATGTAAATAATACTTGCGAAATATCATATTTTGTGTAAAATACTAGGAATATAAATAAATAAACATGACTGAAGCAAAAACAACTAAAAAAGTAGTAAAAAAAGAAGCAGAAAAGAAACCTATGAAAAAGGTAGCTGAAAAAGT
>CAZKXE010000081.1:0-2484 GCA_964556855.1 uncultured Candidatus Saccharibacteria bacterium | reverse complement strand
CTAAGTAATATATCCAAAGATGATTTAGTAAGTGGGCGATTTAACGCAAATGGTGTTGATCTGAACCGAAACTTTGATTGTAAATGGCAATCTGTTGGGACTTGGCAAAATAAGGACGTTTCTGGTGGAGAAACTCCATTTTCAGAGCCTGAATCATTGGCTATAAAAAATTACGTTGAGTCACATAATATTGCTGCCGCAGTTGTTTATTACAGTTCAGCTGGTGGAGTTTTCACATCAAGTTGTAATGGTGCAGTGTTACCCGAAACATCTAAACTAACAAGACTTTATGCTGCAGGATCTGGTTACAAAGAATTTCAAGAATTTGATTTCTACGAAATAACTGGCGACATGGTTAATTGGATGGCTAAAAAAGAAATTCCAGCAATCAGTGTTTTGCTTTCTCAACATGATCAAGTTGAATGGAGTAAAAACCTTGCTGGTATCAGAATGATTATCGCTAACTACTAAGAATAGTTACTAAAATTAAATATCAATTAATTATTATTAAAATTAAAAAAAATCTACCAAGACATGAGTTCTAAAAAATTAAAAATAATCTCAACTCTAGTTTTTCTAGTTTTAATTATTTCTGGTGCTTTTATCTTTCTTCAAACAAGGAATGATTTCGATGAAATAATTATAGAAGAAAATAATATCTTAAATGAAAAAATTACTCAAAGCCAAATTATTGGAAAATCTACAGAAGGACGTGATATAGAAATTTATTCTTTTGGTGGAGAATCTAATCTAATTCAGAATCTAGCTGATAATAATTTTTCAACGATTGATGAAAAAAGATTAAAACCAAATACACCAAATATTAAAAATCTCTTATTTGTCGGGGGGATTCATGGGGGTTATGAATATAACTCAGTAGAGTTGGCGTATGAAATGATTAATTTCTATACAGCCAATCTTAATCAGATACCTGATAATGTTAATATTACATCATACCCGTTCTGAACCCAGATGGACTATTCAAAATTACTGGTGTAGAAGGGCGCTTTAGCCAAAGTAATATTTTACAGGAGCCACCAGTAGCTGGGCTTGGGAGATTTAATGCTAACAATGTTGACCTTAACCGAAACTTTGATTGTAAATGGAGTACTGAAAGTACTTGGCGGAATATTCCAGTTTTAACTGGAACTGGTCCATTTTCAGAAGCTGAATCAAAAGTTCTAAGAAATGTAGTTTTTAACCTTGACCCAGAAGCTGTTGTATTCTGGCACAGTAAGGCGAATACCGTTTATGCTTCTGAATGTGAAAATGGAGTATTGCCGGAAACTTCAGAAATTATGAAATTGTACGCCGGTGCCGCCGATTATAATTTTGTTGAAGTCTTTGACGCCTATCCTGTGACTGGTGATGCTGAGGGTTGGTTAGCATCAATTAACATACCAGCGATCACAGTTGAATTAGAAACTAGAACAGATTCAGAATTTATTAGAAATATAAAGGGAGTTTCATCCTTGTTAAAATATTACGAAGCAAAATAATAAAATAAACTTATGACAAATGAAGATAAATTAAGAGATGTAAAAAATAGTACTGATAAAGCAAGACAGCAAATGATTGCTATTGACCGAGAAATATCTAGATCACAAGATAAAGTAAGAGTTAAGTCACATGATTTTGAAAAATTACAACAAAAAGTTTCCCAGGCGGAAAGCGAACAAGAACGAAATATGCAGGACCTTACCAGAAAGGAAAGGGAAATTGAAATAGAAAAGCAACAAATTTCACAAAAAGAAAATGAACTTGAAAGAGAACGTCAAAAAAATGAATTATTCTCTCGAGATCTTCAAAAAGAAAAACAACAATTTGAACAACTAGAACGCGATTTGGTTGCCTTAAAAAATGAATTAAATAGAGGTGAAACTAAAAAAAATGAATTAGAAAACGAAGTTAAAAAACTTGAGGCTGAAGCCCAGAATTTGGTTAGAGAAATTGATAGAGAACTAAATAGTCGAAAATAATTAAAAGTTTGCCAGAGGCTTTATTTTAGGCTATTATTTAAACCACTATGAATCAAAGAACATATATCAAGGACTTACAGTCAAAAATTGGTGAAGATGTTGTTATTAAGGGTTTTGTTGATACTCTAAGGGATCAGAACAAGATTATTTTTTTGCTACTTCGAGATGTTTCAGGATTAGTCCAAAATGTTATTTTAAAAGACTGCCCAGATTTTGAAGTTGCTAAAAATTTGTCAGAGGAATCAGTTGTCGAAATTTCTGGATTGGTTAAGGAAGAAAAACAAGCCCCAGGAGGTTTTGAAATCGAAGCTAAAACAATAAAAGTTTTGTCTGCTGCAAATCCAGAATTACCAATACCTGTAAATGTTAAAAAGGGAGGTGAGGAAACTAACCCTAATACTAGATTTGATTATCGTTGGATCGACATTCGAAAACCAGAAAAAAATAAAATTTTCAAAGTTTAGACAGCTGCCGAAAAAGGAATTCGTGATTTTTACTATAAAAA
>CAZKXE010000080.1:0-2605 GCA_964556855.1 uncultured Candidatus Saccharibacteria bacterium | reverse complement strand
CACAGTTTATTCCAACTACTTGGGCAGGTTACGAAGATCGAATCGCGAAAGCTGTCGGTGTTTCTATGGCTAACCCATGGGATCCAGAACATGCAATTATGGCCACTGCAATTTATATGCAAGATTTAGGAGCCGCGGGAGGTGGATATACAGCAGAAAGAACAGCTGCGCTGAAATATTATGCTGGTGGAAATTGGAATTTACCTCAAAACGCATTTTATGGTAATGGAGTTTTGAATCACGCTTCTGAAATGCAAAGACAGATCGACTTCCTAGATGATGTGGCTAATGATTAAAATTCTTGCCATTTTCAATATATTTTGTTATAGTCTTGATTACTAAAAAATAATTATGCAAAAAGATATACATCCAAAAAACCAGAGAAAAGTTATTTTTGTTGACGATTCTAATGGTGAAAAATTTTTAATTTCTTCAACAGTCAATACAAAAGAAACTGATACTTGGACTGACGGTCAGGAATATCCACTTTATCACGTAGAAATTTCAAGCGCTTCCCATCCTTTTTATACAGGAAAAGAAAGTGTTATTGACACTGCTGGTAGAGTAGAAAAATTCAAAGCCAGAATGGCAAAATCTTCAAAAAAATAGATACTTTAAAAACTGCTCACAACGTTAGTTTGGAGCAGTTTTTTATTTAGTCTTTCTTTTTGTCTTAGGTTTTATTATTATATAAATATGTCATTAGATTTAGAAAAATTAAAAGAATATAAGGAAAATCCAAAAACTAGGTTTTACGCCGAGCGGTATGAATTTCTAATACAAAAAGAAAATGAGAATGCTGAAATGGCTTCAGCCGACGAATCTATGGCCGATCTAGTTAAAGAGGATAATGTCCAAATAGAAACAGAAAAAGATCAGATTGAAAAACAAATGGATGAAATCTTGAAATCTGAAGTAGAAGAAGTAACTTTTCCTAATGAAATTCTGTTAGAGGTTAGGGCAGGGGCTGGTGGAGATGAAGCTTCTTTATTTGCGAGTGAATTAGCAAATATGTATAAAAAGTATGCCGAAAAACAAAATTGGAGTTTTAAAGTAGTTAATATTTCAGAAAGTTCTGCAGGTGGTTACAAAGAAGGCTCATTCGAAGTAAAGGGACAAGGAGTTTTTAAAAAATTAAGATATGAAACTGGAATTCATAGAGTGCAAAGGGTCCCAGTAACCGAAAAAATGGGAAGAGTTCACACTTCTACAGCTTCAGTCGCAATTTTACCAATTAGGAAAACTATTCATTTTGAAATTAAACCAGATGAAATAGAGATGGAATTTTCTCGTTCTGGAGGTGCTGGGGGACAAAATGTAAATAAAGTCGAAACTGCAGTTAGATTAATACATAAACCAACAGGGATTGATGTTCGATGTACTTCAGAAAGAAGTCAACAGAAAAACCGTGAAAAAGCGATGTCGATTTTGGAGGCGAAATTACAGGTCTTGAAAGAAGAAGAAGAAGCCAAGAAATTTGCAGCTAATAGAAAAAGCCAGGTTGGTACAGGAGATAGGTCAGAAAAGATCAAGACTTACAATTTTCCACAGAACCGAATTACAGACCATAGAATTAGTCAATCATGGCACAATATAGAGGAAGCTTTGGAAGGTGACATAGATGATATGCTCGAGGCTGTATTTGAGTACGAAGCAAATCTTGAAAATAGTGAGGAAAAATAAATTTATAATATTTCCCAATAATCATTTTAAAAAATTCATTTAACCATATAAAGACTTGCCAAAAATCTAAAATATTGCTAATATTCGAAATCACATGATGAATACAAATACACAACAAAACGAAAAGGTTAATGAAATGTTTGCTGTTGGAGCGCATTTCGGTTATGACCGTTCAAGAAGACATCCTTCTGTCATTAAGTATATCTTTGGAAGGAAAAATAATGTAGAAATTTTTGATTTAGAAAAAACAGCTGTAAAGCTAGAAGAGGCAAAAGAATTTGTTAAAAAAATTGGTTCTACAAATAGACAAATATTGTTTGTTGGTGGGAAAAAAGAATCCCAATCAATTATTCAGGATGCTGCCATGAAACTGGACCAACCTTATGTTTCAGGTAGATGGATTGGTGGAACTCTGACTAACTTTGAAGAAATTAGAAAAAGAGTAAAACATTTTCTTGATCTTACTTCTCAAAAAGAAAAAGGCGAATTAGTTAAATACAAGAAAAAAGAAAGATTGATGATCGAAAAACAAATCGCAAAATTAGATGAAAAATTCTCTGGAATTTCTAATATGGATAGAAAACCAGCAGCTGTTTTTATCATTGATGCAAACAGGGAATCTATTGCTCGTGACGAAGCGATTGTAAATCATGTTCCAATAATCAGCCTATCTAGTTCAGATTGTCATTTTGAAAAAATCGATTACGTTATTCCTGCTAATGACTCATCAGTACAATCAATTAAATATTTCACCAATGAAATATTAAAAGCCTACGAAGAGGGACAAAAGGAAGCACAGGCAGCTAAAACTAAATAGTTTTAGCTACTAAATATTTTTGATTTTTTGTATATTTTGTTATTATTACTACTATTGTTTTTATTAATTATTTAAGTAAAAATTATTATGGCTATCACAACAGAA
>CAZKXE010000079.1:0-2611 GCA_964556855.1 uncultured Candidatus Saccharibacteria bacterium | reverse complement strand
TACTGAAAATCAAAAATTAACGCCTGATTATTAGAATTTGCGATCTTATTATTTTTTTTATCTTCAGCTATTTTTGCTGAAGTTATATTTTCTTGAAAAGTTGATTTTGGAGTAGGAATTTTATCAATAATATTATCCAGCAGCTCCTTTACTCCCTGGCCAGTTTTCCCTGACGTAAACATAATGTCTTCTTTTTTACATTCCAAAAGCGACATAATTTCATCACACACTTCATCAACCCTGGATCTTGCTGAATCTATCTTTGATAAAACAGGAATAATTACTAGACCTAATTCCTTGGCCATCTCAAGCGTTGTTAAAGTCTGAGCCTGAACACCCTGGGTACTATCAACTAGTAAAATAGATCCTTCTACTGCCTTCAGGGCACGCGAAACTTCGTATGAAAAATCAATATGTCCTGGGGTATCAATTAAATTTAAAATATATTCCTCCCCCTTAAATTTTGGATTTTCTGAGGTATATTTCATTCTAACTGGTCGCATCTTGATAGTGATACCCCTTTCTCTTTCAAGTTCCATATTATCCAAAACCTGTTCTTTCATTTTTCGTGAATCTACAGTTTTTGTTATTTCGATCATTCTATCTGATAGGGTTGATTTGCCGTGATCAATATGTGCAATGATTGAAAAGTTTCTAATTTTTTTATTATCAGTAATCATAATTCTTGTTGTCCAGTTGAAATAACTTTATTTCTAGCCTTAAAGATTTTTAGATTCATAGTTTTCCAAACCTCTTTAACCTCTGGATTCTTTAGCACTATTAATACCAAAATTATGGCCAAAATACCAGCTAATCCAGAAATAAGACCTTGTAAAAAGACACCTGGTAAGGTATTCAAATTAAAGAAATCACCAAGGATCTCCAAAGAAATATATGCTGTGATGCCTCCAAAAATCGAAGCAGTGAAGCTGTGGAATGCTGATTTCTTAATTTTATCTGAAATAACTGCAAAATCTTTTTCAAAATAAATCCACAAAATTACTGAATTCAGAATCATTCCGATCGAAAAGGCTAATGGTAACATCAAAATTGTACTAGGTAAATTTCCATCAACTCTTAAAACATTTTCAAAGTAAGCCCTGAAGGCTTGGTGGTTATCATAATAATATATCAAGAAGAATGAGAGGGTTATGGTTGTTAAGGCTGAAATTAAATTAATAAAAAGTGGCTTACTAGTTTTTCCGGCAGCATAATAGGATCTAACAAAAATTAAAATTAATGACTGAGACAAAGTTGAAATTATAAAAATAGCCAATGCTGCTGCAGTTAGTCTAGTGTCACTCCAGCTGAATTCACCAGCTCCTAAAATAGTTCTGACAATCTGAGCGCGCAAAACCACAAACAAAGCAATGATTGGTAAAGACCAAAAAACAATATGACGGACTGCTACAATTAATTCCGACAAGAAATTTTCCATTTTTCCTTCATGATAAAATTTTGACAATGTCGGAAAAGCAGCTAAGGAATAGCTGACTCCAATTATTGTTAATGGAACAGATTGAAGATTAAAAGCAAAATTAAAAACAGAAATTGATCCGGCTTCTAATGTCGAAGCTAAAGCGACTAGGACGATTAAAATTAATTGAGATGAAGCCAAAGTAATGGTTCTAGGCACAGATAATGAAAAAATTTCCTTGATAATTTTTAGGTTTAATTTTAGGGTGATTTCTGGGATTAAGCCTCTTTTGCAAATAAATGGAATTTGGGTCAAAACATGGAAGACTAAACCCAAACATACCCCTAGAATAAGGCCTACGGGCCCCCACATTGGATAGAAATAGATAATACCGATAATGATACCTAAATTGTATAAAATGGGACTAATGGCGTAAATAATAAACTTTCTATAAGCCTGCACAATTCCACCAAATAGCTGGGAAACACCTAATAGAATTGGCGATAGTAATAAAATTCTTGTAAACAAAATTAATTGACCTGATAATTCTGAATTAACAAGACCTGGAGCAGTTAGCTTTAATAAAAATGGAACAAAAAAGAAACAGGCAGTTGAAATAGTAATCATTAAAATCATAAAAACTGTGAACAAACTATCAATATATTTTTTTAGTTCAGGCTTGTTATCTAGATGTTTAGAAAAAATTGGAACCAAAACAGAAGCAGAAACCAGAGATGTCATAATCACGAATAATAAATCTGGGATTCTAAAAGAAGAGTAATAAACGTCCAGGGTTAGAGATGCTCCAAATTTATACGCTAAAAGTCTGTCTCTTAGTAAACCTAAAGCTAACGAAATAAAAGAAAAAGTAGCCAGCAAGTAAGCCGCTTGATGCAATCCCTTGATTTCCCTACCGACTAAGTTAATGATTCTTCTGACCATAAATACTAATTCATTATATCTTAAAAAAACAAAAACTCCCAATTAATTGAGAGTTTTTGTTAGGTATATCTATAAGCCGAATTTTGTAATCAGTAGTCATCTATCTGATTTTGCAATTACTCGCAAAATTCAAGCGGCGCTCCTATTAAATAGGCACGGCCTTGCACGTAAGTAAGGATTTTGCCGTTTCATTTTCGGTTTCAATTTATACCGAAACTTGTCCAAACCATTTATCTCGAGAGTTAAATGGTT
>CAZKXE010000078.1:402-2663 GCA_964556855.1 uncultured Candidatus Saccharibacteria bacterium | reverse complement strand
ATCTTTTTTTCTTAGAGAAAAGAAATACGTTCAAGGCCTCTTCTCTTAATCTTGCACCGTGACAAACCTCGCATGGATCCTCCGAGAATAAATGTTTAGTTCCAAGACCATTACATTCAGGACAAGCTCCATGTGGTGAATTAAATGAAAACAATCGTGGTTCAATTTCTGGAAATGAAAATCCGTCATAGGGACACATAAAATTTGAAGACATTAATTTTTCCTCTGTTTCTGTAATAATTTTTATTAAGCCATTTGATTCCTGAATTGATCTTTCTATAGCGTCAGACAATCTTTCAACAATATCATTTTCCTTTTTCTTAATTTCAGATAAGAAAAATTCATCGATCATAATATCAATATCATGCTTTTTATTTTTAGCCAGGATAATTTTATCTCGTAGGGAGTAAACTTTTCCGTCAATTTTTGCTCTATCATACCCCTTTCCTAAAAAATCATACAGGAGTTGATAATACTCACCTTTTCGGCCGACCACAACCGGAGAATAAATTGCGACTTTTCCTTTTGAAACTTCAACACCCATGACTTTTTTAGTGGTATTGTCGATCTTTAAATTTTTTACAAAATCGACAATTGTATTTAAAATTTCTTCTTTGGATAGTTTTTTAATTTCACGATCGCAAATCAAACAATATGGCTTTCCTACTCTTGAAAATAAAATTCTTAGGTAGTCATAAATTTCAGTAATAGTTGCTACTGTCGATCGTGGATTATTAGATCTTGATTTTTGATCAATGGAAATAGCTGGTGATAAGCCAATAATTTCATCAACATCTGGTTTTTGCATTTTATTTAAAAATTGTCTCGCATATGCAGACAAAGACTCAACATATCTTCGTTGCCCTTCTGCAAAAATCGTATCGAACGCTAAGGAAGATTTTCCAGAACCAGAAAGTCCCGTGAAAACAATCATTTTATTTCGTGGGATTTCAAGACTCACATTTTTTAAATTATGAGTTATAGCACCTCTAATTATGATTGATTCATCTTTTCTTTTTGTATTTTTTAAATCCTTATTCATTAGGTTATTTTTATATAATTATTTTTTTATTATTTTAATTTTTTGCAATTCTTTAATTTCATCCCTTAAGATAGCGGCAGTTTCAAAATCCATAATCTTAGCAGCGGCATTCATTTGTTTCTCCTTTTGCTTGATAATTTTGTCTGGATTTTGTTCATACTTCAGCTTATCAATATTTAGTAAAGTTTCAACTGTTTTTTGATGCTCTGTCTGCATTTGGTCTGTAATGTCAGTGATGGCCTTTATAATAGTTTTAGGCGTAATATTGTTTTTCTTGTTATAGGCAATTTGAACATCCCGTCGGTCATTAGTGATTTTGATAGATTTTTCTAATGAATTTGTAATATGGTCCGCATATAGAATTACCCTTCCGTCAATATTTCTAGCAGCTCGTCCTATAGTTTGAATAAGAGCAGTTTCAGATCTCAAAAATCCTTCTTTATCAGCATCCAATATTCCAATTAAAACAACTTCTGGCATATCGAGTCCTTCACGCAACAAGTTAACACCAACTAAAATATCAAATTCTCCTCTTCGGAATGCAGAAATGATTTCAATTCTTTGAATCGTCTTGATTTCGCTATGTAAATATTCAGCCTTGATTCCTTTTTCTTTTAAATATTCAGACAAATCCTCGGCCATTTTTTTAGTTAGCGTCGTTGCTAAAACCCGGCCGCCTTTTTTAATTGTTTTTTGAGCTTCTTTGATAAAATCCTGAACCTGACCTGGATACTTACCTTTTTCTATTATTGGTTTTATTTCAATAACAGGATCAAGCAATCCTGTTGGTCTAATAATTTGCTCCGCAATATTTTCACTATTTTCATATTCATATTTACCTGGTGTTGCTGAAGTAAATATTGCTTGATTTATTCTTTCCTTAAATTCGTGAAATTTTAAGGGGCGGTTATCTTTGGCACTTGGCAGACGAAAACCATAATCTACAAGTGTTTGCTTTCTAGAAGCATCACCAGCAAACATTCCGCCGATTTGGGGTATGGTTACATGTGATTCGTCAATGATAGTTAGAAAATCTGGAATTTTTACTTCCACACCATCCTGTTTAATAATTTTATGCGGGAAATACGAAAGCAATGAATTTGAAGGCTCCCCAGCTACCCGACCATCAAAGTGTCTCGAATAATTTTCAATTCCGTGACAATATCCAACTTCACGTATCATAGCAACATCATATCTTGTCCGTCTTTTCAGCCTTTCT
>CAZKXE010000078.1:0-392 GCA_964556855.1 uncultured Candidatus Saccharibacteria bacterium | reverse complement strand
TAGTAATTTTCCTTCTTTTTTGAATTTAGCTAATTGTTGTTTTAATTCTGTATTAATTTTTTTAATAGCATCTTTTATAACTTTCTCATCCGCTATGAAATGTTTTGCTGGAAAAATATAAAAACTTTTAACATCAATTTCTTCTATCTGCATTGTTGTAGCATTTATTTTTTGAACATTCTTCAAATTGTTTCCTTCGAAGTTCATTGTCATCATGTATTTTTCTGAAACTGGCATTAATTCCAATTTATTTCCAATTACTCTAAATGTTCCTGGTTCTAGATCGGCATTAGTTCTTGTAAAATGAATATTTACCAACTTCCTCATTAATTCAGGGCGAGAAATTGACATCCCCTTCTCAATTTTTAAATTTACTTTTTCATATTCTTCGG
>CAZKXE010000077.1:0-2713 GCA_964556855.1 uncultured Candidatus Saccharibacteria bacterium | reverse complement strand
TTCAAATCGAATCGAGGCATTTAAACAATCAAATAGAGAAAGTTTAGTGGCTTAATTTTGGAATTGAATAATTAATAATTTAATTGAAAAGGTAAGATCGTACTGGGAAACAATATCCCCTTCTTTCAGATGAAGTGTAATCTCTAACATGTTGGAACGAAGTAGGACAAGAACCAATACAATCACCAGCATTTGTGTCATACCACTCAGGGAAATAGCTTGGTGTTGTTGACGGTACTGAATAAAAATATAATGTATAAGCGAAATCAGTCATTTCGTGTGGTAAGCACTGACCATCATAGCCAGTCATATCATTATCTTCCAAATTATAATACATGATACCAGATGAATTCATATTAATACCAGTCGGCCCTAAATTTGAATCTGTAAAATCATAGACTGAATCCATGTAGGCTAATAAATAATCATTTACCAAGACATCCAGCCTAATACCATCAAGTGGTGTTAGAGGATAATTTCCATTGTCTTGTTTGTACTGAAGTAAAGCATCTTCTATATCTGAAACAACTTCTATCATTTCCACAAGAGCATCCTGCCCAATATTAACCGCTTCAAGATCATAATCATTAAAGGATAAAGAGGCTGTCAAAGCTGGTGTTCTTGAAATTGGATTAATTGCAATTTGGTAACCTGTTGTGTTAGTCGAAAATGGATCACGAGGTAGTGCAGATAAATAATCTGGAACTAGGGCATTTAAACTAATACAATCATTTTGTGCGGTCACATCCTCTTCTAAGCAGATATCCTGCAATGAAGAAGTTAGTAATGCATTCGGCCAGTCTCTATTATCAATATAATATTGCTGAACTGCAGAATTTAACGCTCTTAAATCTGAAGCGCGTTGAGCGTTTCTGGCCTGGGCTAATTGTCGTCCGGGGTTTATAGCAATGATCACAATACCGACTAGTATTGCAATGATTGCTATTACTAGAAGCATTTCTAACAATGTAAAACCCTTATTTAAAATTTTATTATTTTTAAACATTTTATATAATTAATTTAATAATCTATTTATCTACAATAATATCATGAAATAAAAATAGAATATAATTTAATGTGCAAATTAATTAGAGTGAAAACAGGAATGCATTATTTTGAGTGAAAAATAGTATCAATAACAGGCTTCCCGTTTTCCAGCTTGATGCCATATCGGTCTCCTTGATGTGAATTTGGATGGATAGGAATTGATGTAATAAAATCTGGGACTAATTTTGATAGGTTAATTTCTTCATAACTGCAGTTTAATTCATTATCAATCAACCTGTTAGTATCACAAATAGGTTGCAATTCACTATTTAATCTAGGACTTGGCCATGTTTGGAAATCGATGTAGTATTGCAAGGCGGCATCAGTAATAGTCTTGGAATCATTTAATATCCTGGCATTTTTTGCTCTATTTAAATAAATATTCGGCTTTAAAAACCAAATCACGATTGTAGCGAGGATAGTTATTATCACCAATACTATTAAAAGTTCTACTAATGTAAAAGCCCTCACAAAACTTGTTTCTTTTTTAATATTTGTTTTTATTTCTGTTTTCATAATATGTATTTCAATTAAATTTAAACTAAACTAAATCAAATTCACTTTCTGGATCTGGGCAAATTGCATCAACTCCCAATTCATTTATTAATCGATTTTTTAGGAATTCAGACGAACCTTCTTCACCCATAACAACAAAAACTTTTTTAACTACGTCTTTAGTAGCCTTCACAAAATTAGTTAGACCATTAGAATCCATATGCGATGAATACCCATTAACTATAGCAACTTCAGCTTTCAATGGGACTTTTTTATTATAAATTTTTATTACAGGTTTTTTCTCTAAAATAGCTCGACCTAATGAACCCATAGCCTGATATCCAATAAACAGAATAGCATTTTTTGGATCAGGTAAATAAGTCATCTCGTGATCTATAATTCGTCCACCAACAGACATCCCCGAACTTGCAATAATAATTTTTGGAGCCTTTGTTTTACGAATCATTGCAGCATCTTTTTTATCTGGTGTCTTAATCAATTTTGGAAAATCAAAAATATCATCACCTGATTTAATCCGATCCTGGACTTGTTGGTTGAAATTCTCGAACTGTTGACTATATATTTCTGTTAATTTTAAGCCAAGAGGTGAATCAAAAAAAGTTGGCACCACAGGTACCTCCCCACCCTCGATTAGGTCATTCATTTCGTGTAATAAAACTTGCGTTTTCTCTAATGAAAAAACAGGAATTAATAAAGTCCCATTACGCTCGATAACTTTATTTAAAATTTCTTTTAATTTCTCTTTTCTTTCTTTTTTACCTTCATGATTTCTATCTCCATAAACACTCTCAATAATCAAATAATCAGCATTGTCTACAGTTTCAGCGTTTCGAATTAATGGTGTTGGGGAATTTCCAAGGTCACCAGAAAAAACAACATTTTTATTACTTGGTAAATGTTTCAAATTAACAATTGTAGATCCCAGAATATGACCAGCATCATTTAAATATATTTGGAAATTATCATTGATTTTTGTTTCAGTATGATAAGGAATTGTTTTCCATAAAGATATGGCTGCGGCCACATCACTTTCTTGATGGTCGCGTTCCTGATGTTCAAGGCCCCAACGGAGCTTGAAGCCATGCAGAATCTGGATAGGTTTGCTGAATTCTTGATCGATGACGTCAAGGATCCGTTGGAAGAAGAAGAA
>CAZKXE010000076.1:0-2759 GCA_964556855.1 uncultured Candidatus Saccharibacteria bacterium | reverse complement strand
ACTTCGGCATATCAAACAGTTAAAAGCAGTTTACAAGTTTTTTTAAATTAAATCAATATGTTAAAATAAAAAGATAATAAATTTAAAATAAATGAATAACGATAATTTACAAGAAAAATCAGTTTTCCATCAAAATGCAGTTTTCTTCATTGAGGTTGAAAAAATAAAGCCAAACCCATTTCAGCCAAGAAGGGAATTTGATCCTGATAAATTAAAGGAATTGTCAGATTCAATTCGTATGTATGGAATTCTTCAACCGCTTGTTGTAACTAGACAAGAGGTCATTAAGGAAGATGGTGGATTAACTACTGAATATGAACTAATTGCAGGAGAAAGGAGGCTTAGAGCGGCAAAAATGGCTCAATTAAGGGAGGTACCAGCCCTGATTAGAAGTGCAGATGATGACGATCGGACTAAATTAGAATTAGCAATTATTGAAAACCTACAGAGGGAAGACCTGAATTCAATCGATAGGGCTATGGCGTTCAAACAGCTGGCCGATCAATTTAATTTTACCCATGCTGAGATCGGAAAAAAAATGGGAAGAAGTCGTGAATATGTTTCTAATACGCTGCGTCTGCTGTCTCTACCTGAAGAAATGCAACGAGCTTTGAATGAGAAGAAAATTTCCGAAGGTCATACTAGACCGTTACTAATGTTAATTGATAGGCCTGAAGAACAAAATGTTTTATTCAAGGAAATTATGCTTCGAAAAATGACAGTTCGAGATGCTGAGAAAGTGGCTCGTAGAATTGCTTATGAAAAAATTCGAAGAAAAGAAAAAATGTATAACCCGGAAATTGTCGAAATCGAGGAAGAGGTTGGCGGAGCTTTGGGAACTAGGGTTCATATCGAAAAGAAATTAACCGGCGAAGGAGGAAAAATTGAAATTGATTTTTTTGACGATGAAAGCCTTCAAAATATTTTGAATGTAATTCGTAATAACAAAAAGAGGGAAGATCCTTTTGCAAAATACCCAATGTCTAACATTGTAGAAGATTCGGTTGTTAATAATTCACCAACTATTGGAAGTGAAATGAAGGAGGAAACCTCTGATTATAGAGAAACAGTCGAAGAAAATTCAATTAATGATGAAGCTGTTACACTGGCACAAAACGAGATTCCTGTATTAGATAGCACTGGTGATATTAAGGAATATTTTGAACCAAAATCTACAGTTGAAAAAACCGATATCAAAATAGAAAATAAATCTGAGAATGTTCTACAAAATGAAAAAGAGGATGTTGAGGATGAAGCAAACCATCAAACTGAACAAAAAATAGATCAACAAAATGAATATGTACAAGAAATGTATCAAGAAGCAGAATCGGAGGATGAAAATAGAGAGAAGTTGGAAGATGAAAATTATGATTCGTTTGATGAATCAGATGATTTATATTCGTTAGATAATTTCACAATCTAGGCATCAGAATTTAATTAACATAAAATAAAAAAGCAATCTAATTGATTGCTTTTTTATTTGGTATTATCTGAGGTTTTATTTTTCCTATTTCTTTTTTTTGATTTTCTAGCCCGAGTTTTTTTAGGTTCGCTAAAAATTTCCAGAGCTTTTTTTAAATCAATTTCGTAAACGCTGTCTTCTTTTAGAGATCTGAAATCTTTTTCATGAACGATGAAAGGTCCAAATCGACCAATTGCAGCAGTGATATCTTTTTTAGTTTCTGGATGTTGACCTAGTACTCTAGGAACACTTAAATATTTAAGGGCGTCCTGTACAGAGACTTCCTCTATGTTTTTATCTTTCGGGATACTGGCCATTTTTGGTTTATCTTTGCTTTTCTTATCTCGTTCACCAAGCTGGACATATGGCCCAAACCTACCTATTTTCACAAAAATTGGTAGATCAGTTTCTGGATCATTTCCAATAGCCTCGTCCGGTTTTATTTCCTGACCTTCTATAGTTAGTGACCCATCGCAGTCTGGGTATTCGTGACAACTTAGGAATTTTCCCATGCGGCTTAATTTAATATCCATTTTTGAACCACATTTTGGACATTTGTACTTAGGATCAGCCTCACCGAGGGTTGTTAGTTTTGCAATTTCTTCTTTTGATTCAACATCCTTTTTAAACGGAGTATAAAAATTTTCTAATATATCTCTATATTTTTTTTCACCAGCAGCAATTTGGTCCAGCTTGTTTTCCATTTCGGCAGTAAACGAATCGCTAATATAATTTGCAAAATGTTCCTCTAGGAAAGATGAAACCACATCCCCGGTATCTGTCGGGATTAGGGTTTTACCTTGTTTTTCTACATATCCTCTTTCGTTAATAGTGCGAATAATAGAAGCATATGTTGAAGGGCGGCCAATTCCTCTTTTCTCTAATTCCTTAATAAGGCCTGCTTCACTATATCTATTTGGTGGTTGTGTTTCTTTTCCTTCTGATTCAATTTTAATCAAATTTAGAATTTCACCAATGTTTAATTTTGGTAGCTCCACATCCTCGCCTCGGGCTGCAGGATCAGCCAATAACCAATTCATCTCCAAAACTCTTTGGCCAGTAATTGCAAAATTAGGGATTTCGCCATCATTTATTGAAACAATAATTTTGGTTCTCATAACCTGAGCATCTTTCATTAATGAAGCTAGGGTTCTAGATCTGATTAAATTGTAAATTTTCTTTTGTTCTGCAGTATTTCCCATGTTGGCATTTTCTAAATGCGTTGGGCGAATTGCTTCGTGAGCTTCTTGTGAATTTTTTGATTTTTTACGGTAAACACGATTTTGAAATAAGTTCT
>CAZKXE010000075.1:2522-2794 GCA_964556855.1 uncultured Candidatus Saccharibacteria bacterium | reverse complement strand
GGAAATCTCGGTCTATTTAAAGCTGTTTCTAAATTTGATTGGACAAAGGGTTATAAGTTTTCTACTTATGCAACCTGGTGGGTGAGACAAGCCATTACAAGGGCCTTGGCTGACCAATCAAGAACTATTCGCGTACCAGTTCACATGGTTGAAACTATCGCTAAATACAAACAGGTTTTCCGTAGATTGTCGCAAGATTTGGGGCGAGAACCAATGCCAGAAGAAATTTCTGTCGAAATGGATTTAGACTTGGCAAAAGTTTATACAATTGA
>CAZKXE010000075.1:0-2512 GCA_964556855.1 uncultured Candidatus Saccharibacteria bacterium | reverse complement strand
ATCAAAATACAGTGTCACTAGAATCTCCTGTCGGTGATGATGGAGAAGAAAAATCAACATTAGGAGACTTTCTTGCTGATGATAAAATTTTATCTCCAGATCAAGAAGCCTCACGAAGAATTCTAAGAGATCAGGTATTAAATATTCTTGGACAATTAAGTGATAAGGAAAGAGAAATCCTGGAACTGAGACACGGACTTCATGACGGAGTTCAACATACACTAGAGGAAGTTGGAAAGAAATTTGGAGTAACACGAGAAAGAATAAGACAGATTGAGGCTAAAGCTCATGAAAAAATTCGACAGCATAAAGATGCTGATAAATTAAGGAATTATTAAAATATGAAGAAAATTCAAATCACTAAAACCGATTATCTAAATTTTAGATTTTGCCGTAAGAATTTATGGTTACTAAAAAATAAGCCTGATGAATTTGATGAGGTACCACTTTCTGAATTTGAATTAGAAATAGTAAAAGAGGGCCAGGCAGTTGATTCAGAGGCTAGGAATTTATTTACTAACGGTGTTTTAATCGAAGGTGACCAAGAAGTAGCCGTAGCAGAAACAAAATATCATATGGATAATAGAGAATTCGATGCTCTTTTTCAGGCTGCAGTAAAGGTAGATCAATATTATATCAGAACAGATATATTAGAATGGAACCAAGAGGCTGGCGCTTGGGATTTATTTGAAGTAAAAGCTACTACAAAAATAAAAAGGGAAAAATTTAATAATCATATTTATGACCTAGCTTTTCAGTATAATATATGCAAACTAGCTAACCTTAAAATTAATAAAATAGGAGTTATTTATTTGAATAAGGATTACATAAAAGAAGGAGAAATTAATTATGACCAACTATTTAAAAGGGAAGATATTACTAAAGAAATTTTGGAAATTGCAGATTCTGTAAAAGATGAGATGGATTTAATGATTGATTATTTAAATGGCCCAGAAGAAGAACATTGCCAATGTAGATACAGGACTAGGAGTGTTGGGAATCACTGTACTACGTTTAATTATTCAAATCCAGATGTCCCGGATTATGCAGTCCATGATGTAACTAGAATTTCCAAAAAGAAATTGAATTTTCTAATAGATGAAAATATTCTGTCGATTAATGACATACCTGATGATTTTAAATTTTCAGATAATCAGTCATTGCAAGTAATTGCCGCTAAGAAAAATAAACCAATAAAAGATTTAGAAAAAATAGAAGAATTTTTATCTGAAATCCATTATCCGATATATTTTCTTGATTATGAAAGTTACCTTCCTGCGATTCCATGGTTTGATGGCTACGGCCCATATCAGAATATAGTTTTTCAATACTCGCTTCATGTTTTAGAAAATCAACCCCCCGAAAACGCAGATCTTGATTGGTTGAATAAAAATATAAAACATTTTGAATTTTTAGCACCAGCACCAAAGGATCCCTCAGCTGACATAACAGAATCTCTCAAAAATCATATATGCAATCCAAACGGAAGTATTCTGGTGTGGCACAAGCCTTTTGAAATGGGGAGAAATAGGGAATTGGGTGTTTTAAATCCAATTAAAAAAGATTTTATGAACTTGATGAATGATAGGATTATCGATTTAAAGGAAGTCTTTTCTAAAGGTATGTACGTAGATCCTAAATTTAAGGGGAGCGCCTCTATAAAAAAAGTTTTACCTGTAATTGCCCCTGATTTATCATATAAAAATTTAGCTATAAATAACGGAGCAGATGCAAATAAAATGTGGGGAAAAATGGTTACGGGAGAAATTCCTAAATCAGCTTCAGAACAAATTTACAAAAATCTCTTGATATATTGCAAGCAAGATACGTTTGCTATGGTTCGAATTTGGTTTTATCTCGATCAGTTATTTAAAAAGTAGACAGTTGTATTAAATATAGACCACTAGAACTTCTAGTGATGGTTTTTATTAGTTAACCGAATCAATTATGGCCTTTATTTGTTGGTATTCTATAGCGCCAGATATAATTTGATGATCACCATTAGGAAAATAGATTATATTAAATGGTGTTCCAAAATCTGGATATTGGTTAGCCAAGGTTAATCCATCTTCTATATCCAATAAAATTTTCTCTTCAAGTAATTTACCATCCATACATTCATCGTAATCTTTTCTAGAAAAATCAAGTTCTGAAAGAATATCTTCAATCACAGTAGGTTTAGTTACATCACTTTCAGCGATAAAAACCTTTCTGGCAAAGCCCCAAAAAATATTACTAGAATAATTGTCTGGTTGCTTATATGATAAGCACTCAGAGGCTAATGAAAGTTGGATACTCGTAGAACCTTCAACTTGATTAATTGGAAAATGTCTATAAATCCAAGCAATTTTTCCAGTCATTCCATATAATTCTAAAACCTGGTCCATGTTGAAAAATAAATCAGCACAAAAAGGGCATTCAAAATCAGAATAAGTAATAATTTTTATAGAAGCATTTGGATTTCCCAATATGTGATCCTCATTTGATATTGGTTGAATCTTAATCTTTTTTT
>CAZKXE010000074.1:0-2798 GCA_964556855.1 uncultured Candidatus Saccharibacteria bacterium | reverse complement strand
GATGCGCAGCCTCGATCATAACCAGTATCCCATAGGGTATAAACCTACCTATAGAAGTAGTGATTTGTTGACCGGGTTCGAGGTCCATTGGGATTCCCAAATCGGTTAAAACGACATCAAATCGTTCTTCATTGAGAATACTCATGGCACAATCATATCCAACAGCAACAGTTAGATGATAATGTTCGAAATCGCGACATGCGCTTTTCTGATTATCAGAATTACCACTTACTACCAGAATCTTGGGAATGCCATCACTAGAACAATCGCTCTTTATGACAGCTTTTTCATCTACAAAATCCTGGTAAGTAGGTAATTCGTTATCAGAATCAAGATCTGCCCAGACTCTGTGAACTAAGTCCACCAAGTCATCGACTAATTTGACACAGTAAATAATTTCGATATTAACCTGCAAATCAGGTGACCGTGTCTCATACATATCAATCAATCCATAAACCTTTTCGGGGCTATAAACTGATTTAATACTGCAAGAACAGTCTGAGATAATCAGATCCGCCTCATCAGGGCAACCAACAAAAACATGTCGATCGACACTAATATTATCCAATACGTGTTCTATCAGTGTCTTGATAGATTCTTCACCCATCAACAGATAGATCTTAACTAGTCGTCTTTTGGTTTCATTAACCATTTTCACTCTCCTTACGTAATCAATATTTATTGTGTTTGAAAAGCTTTTTCCAAAACGCAGGTTTATCAACAAAAAATGAAGAACCAAGATTATTTATGACTCCCCAAGTTTTTGAACCTGATTGAATTAATGATGTTAAATAAAAATACAGATCATTAACATTCTTTGGAAAATACCCTTGAACAGTTAACCTGACCACATCAAATGGTTTGGAATTTTTGCTGTCCATATTACCAACACTATCTCTATCAATAACTTCTACAACAGCATCAGAATCACCATATAAAAAGTGAGCCTCATTTGGTATAGATTTTATCTTGCCGAAAATATTCGACCGATAAAAATAATCGTGTTGCGACCTGATACTTATTTTTGTCCCAAACGGGGGCTCATAATTATCAGGGATTGAATTGAAATGCAATTTCTTGCAAATCGTTCCATCCTCATTCAATAATACAATTGCTCTCATCTGTTTTCCCTTTCTGATTATCCTAGCTTTTTGCCTGGATTATTTAAAAAACTTAGGGTTTTTACCCTTTTATCTTATATATTTATAACACATATTATCCCTATTTGTCAAATTAATAAATATGCCTAGCAATTATTAAACATTGACCTTGTACACTAAAACCTTTAAAGGTTTACAGCAAAGGAGCCCATAATTCTATAGAATTATGGGCTCCTTATTTATTTCCTTTACTTTAGCATTCCAACATAACCTACAATTCTTTTAATTTCTTTTTAATTATTTTTTATTCCTCTTGAACCTTTTCCTATTCGCTGCCCTCGACCTTGTCCCCTTCTTGATAAACCAGCTTCTTGCATAATTTCTCTTGCTTCCTCATAATTTCCTGATTCACGCAGATTATAAGCTTCCACCATTTTTTCAAAATCAGATTCACTAATTTCCCTTTCATTATTCCTTTGACAATTACTTTGCAGTGTCTGGAAAGCATCATAATCTGAATTAGCTAATGCTTCTTGTACAGATTCCCTGTGTGCAAATACGTCTTCCGGGAGATTATTATTTAAGTACCCTCGTCTCACACCCTCGTCAGAACCTGAGCCATCTCTTTTCCTAAGGTTGTTGCCTTCTGTGTTAAATGCCTCGGCAGTATTACCGATCAAAATTAATAAAGCCATTGATAACATAACGGAACCTAGTATTTTTTTATTCATTTAAATTTTTTTAATCTAATAATCTTCTGAAAGGTTTAACCCCCTCACACTCTATACTACGATTAATTCTACTTTTTCTTTCATCTAAGTTTGGATTATTTTTATTTTGCATTCCGTTTCCAATTTCTGGCAAAATTAAGCAAACATCAAAACCACTTTTTACCTGGTTCCCAACTAACCTCACTGACCCACCGTTCCTCAGTAGATCCCAACTTAACGGATCCAATCCATTTGTAGTAATCAACAAATGCTTATCATTATTATTATCGATTAATATATATTGAGCCCCATCAAACTGTATTTCACCCATTAAAAGTCCTTGTTCTGGATTATTCCAAATTTGGTAATTATGAATTCTTATACCTCTGTGAAAAGGAATTTTTGATCCAATTTTATCATCTATTAATTGTCCAAGGCCCAAGCCACTAGCAACCTGACCAAGAATAATTGAAAGCCCAAAAATTATACCCGCAACTAATTTTAAATCATATTTATATCCACGACTAGTTTTATTAAAAAAGTAATATGTAAAAATAATAAAAAATATAAATAGACCTATCCATAAATAAGGCGTGAATTCTAAAAGAAATGTAAGAAAATTTGGATGTGTAGCCTTGTACAAATCCCACCTAATATTTTTAACGAAATAAGATGATGCCGAAAAAGTCATCGCCCCTAATAGAACCGTCAAGATTCCCATAACCCAAAAAGAAATATTGATTAAAGAAAATTCCCATTTTGATTTTGGTTTAATTGATTGATTTTGAATTTGTTCCAAAATTTTTGTTTCAATATTATTTTGTACTTGTTTATTATTCATAATGTTTTATACCTTTTTTATCTAACTTCTTTCTTAAATCCTTTTTTGCCCTGTTAATCCAAGTAGCTATCGTTCCTGGTGGTTTCTGTAAAATATCAGATATTTCATCATAGCTTCTTCCCTCAATAAATTTTAAAACTAAAACTG
>CAZKXE010000073.1:0-2842 GCA_964556855.1 uncultured Candidatus Saccharibacteria bacterium | reverse complement strand
GAAATGGATATCACAACGGTCTTCGGAACCGTTATTGTGGGTTCGAGTCCTGCCAAGTGCACAAAACGTACTATATTTTATTAAAAGCAGAAATATTACATTATTGTTGCTTGATTATTTTTATAATAATAATATAATAGATGCATATTATTGATTTTATATAGTACAATGCGGGTATGGTTTAGTGGTAGAATATGTCCTTGCCAAGGATAAGACGGGAGTTCGATTCTCCCTACTCGCACAATCCAAGTAATTTTATAGATTTCTAAAATAGAAAATATTGTTGAAAACATACGTGATCTAGTTTCTCAACATTTATTAAAAATTTTATTAAAACGTATAAGACAAATTTTAGTTTAAATGTCTGCACGTCTTAAATAATTCACTATAAATAGGAATATATTAAGGACTTTTTGTTCTAAAAAGGGGATAAACCTGTGGATATGTGTATAAAGGACAGTATTTTGTCCTTAAAATGACCTTTTTAAGCATAATGTTTCACGTGAAACACCTGTTATGTTAATCATGAAACTAAATATTATGTTACATATGAAACACAAATATATTAATTTTTAATGTATTATTCAGTAATAATTTTACGTTATATTTATAAATAATAGTATTTTAGTTAGATTATAATTTATTTTTATGTTTTTTTCATGTACTTTAATTTAATATGTTACATATGAAACAAAAAGAGAACAAAATAAAAAAAATGAGTTTAAAATCATCAAAATATGATGATAACGCAATTAATGTAGGTTTTTATAATAAAAACCTTGGAAATATGGGCGAGAAGATAGCATGTGAGTATCTAGAGAAGAATTCATTTCAAATCCTAACTAGAAACTATTACCGAAGGGTAGGTGAAATTGATATTATTGCTTTAAAACATAATGTAATTCATTTCATCGAGGTTAAATCAGTTTCACGTGAAACGTATTTTGATAAATATAATAGCAATAGTTCGATCTATAGACCAGAAATTCGTGTTAGTTATGATAAAATGTTCCATATGAAACAAGCTATAAATTTATTTATTACAGAAAATAATTTATATAATCATTTAATTCAGGTTGATATTATAACTGTAGATTTTTATTTAAACAGAAGTGAACCCACAATTAGGTTTATAGAAAATATTCAACTTGACTAAGCTCATGATTTTACTAGTTCAATGAAAGTTTTCAACTTGCTCCTTTGTATATTTCTGTTACTATTTACCTAGCTGAATATATCGGAGCATAGTGTAACGGCTAACATGCTCGCTTTGGGAGCGAGTGACTCTGGGTTCGAATCCCAGTGCTCCGACATTATGTATTTTTTACTTGTTAATTTATTATTTTTAGCATTACTAATTAATCTTATTTTTTATATACCAGCTTTTTCTTTAAAGAGTGACAAGTTTACCGATATCACATATTCACTTACATTTATTTTTCTATCATCAACTGCCTTGTTCCTGAGTAGTAATTTTTCTTTTGAAAATATTTTATTGTTAATCATGATAATAGTTTGGGCTACTAGGCTTGGCCTGTTTCTTTTGTCTAGAATTCTTAGAATAAAAAAAGATAAGAGATTTGATCATGTTAGAAATAATTTTTTAAGATTTGGTTTATTCTGGATTATTCAAGCATTTACAGCCTGGGTTTTATTGATACCTACATTCTTGTTTTTTAATTTCTTACTTAAAGGGGATAAGACTAGTTTGTTTTTTGGGATGAATTCTAGAGGGGTTGTATTTCTTTTCATAGGCTTAATTATATGGTTGCTTGGTTTATTAATTGAATCGATAGCTGATTACCAAAAGCAAAATTATATTGAAACCCGCAAGATAAATGGGTTATCAAAACACTGGGTTGATATTGGCTTATGGAAATATATACGACACCCAAATTATTTGGGTGAAGTACTAATTTGGTTTGGTATTTTTGTTTTTACATTATCGAAGATAAATAATTTATTTGCCATAGTTGGTTTAGTAAGCCCTGTTTTCATTTATATATTGATTAGATTTTTTACAGGTGTTCCACAGGTTTCGGCAAGCGCAGAAAATAGTTTTGGTAACGATACTGATTTTATAGAATATAAAAAGAATACTGGTTTAATTTTCCCTAAATTTTTTAATTAACCTTAATAAATTATGCTTGAAAAGAAAAGATTTCAAAAAAATGTTGAAAATTTTGTTTGCGAAAATTGCGGTCTAAATGTAAAAGGGAATGGATACACTAATCATTGTCCTAATTGTTTATATTCAAAACATGTGGATAATAATCCCGGGGATAGGGAATCAAACTGCCTAGGTTTGATGTTACCAACTGATTTAATTAATAGGGATAATACATTTTATATAGTTCATAAATGTAAAAACTGTGGACATATCAAAAACAACAAAGCTGTTCCTGGTGATAATTTTGATAAATTAATAGAAATATCTAGACAGGATAGGGGATAGATCGACTATTTGAGAAATATGAAATTATACTCCTTATTTCATTTCACTTTTTAGCATTTCTGCAAGCGCAGGAAGTTCTGTTTTTTTGTAATTTTTGACTTGTTGGTATGGATTATTTGATATTAGATCTAATATATTTTTACCAAGTTTTTTCTTTATATCGTTGTTAATATATGTTGTTGTTAGGGCATTAATAACTGAACCACCATCTTTCTGAGATGTAGTCACGGTCATGCCTATAAAATCTTTTCCATAGAAAACTCCTCCTCCACTTGCCCCACGTGCTGCAACATTTGAAATACCTGTTGAAAAAATATCGGTATCGTTATCTCTAAGAGCATAACTGCCCGGAATCGTGCTGTTATCTCTCACAAAATTCCCCGCTTG
>CAZKXE010000072.1:0-2962 GCA_964556855.1 uncultured Candidatus Saccharibacteria bacterium | reverse complement strand
AAAGAAATGATGCGTAAACAATTTGAAGATCTGCCAGAACAATATCGAAGTAGCATTCCTTACACAGATGAATTTTTGAAGATAAAACCCAACTCAACATGTCCAACTGGTACATCTGGCAGAATGGCAGTTTTTGAAATGTACGAAATGGATAAAGACATTGAAAAAGTCATCCTAGAAAATCCTGTTGAAAGTGAAATTTACAGAGCAGCAAGGGCAAAAGGTATGATCACTTTGAAAGAAGATGCAATTGTTAAAGCAATGGAAAAGAAGATACCATTTGAAGAAATTAATACTCTTTAGAACTTCTTACTTCCTTTAAAATTTGCTATAATTTAAATAATAAAATTACATGGAAGAAAACAATAAAAAATTAAAAATAATATTAGTAGATGATGATACTTTTCTTTTGGAAATGTATGCTAGAAAGTTTCAAAATTCGGGTTTTGAAGTTTCTGCTGTATCTGGAGCAGAAGAAGCTTTAATGAATATTAAAAATGGGGAAGTGGCTGATATTTTATTGTTTGACATAATCATGCCAAAAATGGATGGCTTAGAATTTATCTCTGAAGTAAGAAAGCAAAATCTGTTACCTGGTGCTGTAAAAATTGTATTGTCTAACCAAGGTCAACAAATAGATATTGATAAAGCAAAGGAAATTGGAGTAGACGATTATATCATCAAGGCATTATTCACACCGTCTGAAGTTGTAGAACAGGTTATGAAAATTTTTAATAATAATAAGAAATAATTAAACATATGGATTACCAAAACCTTTTAAATCAATTAGTTCAAGAAATAGTTAAACAAGGTGGGTCTGACCTGCATCTTTCTGAAGGACGTCATCCAACTATCAGGGTTTTTGGAGATTTAATACCACTTATTAATCATGATGTTTTGGCTACAGAACAAATTCATGGATTGTTGACTTTGATGGTAAATGAAAAATTTCTTGAAGAGTTTAAAAATAGTAATGAATTAGATTTTTCATATGAACACGAAGGAGGTTACAGATTCAGAGGGAATGCCTTTGTTCAGCAAAAGAAGACTGGTATTGTCATGCGTTTGATTCCAAATAATGTAAAAACTTTTGAAGAATTAAATTTACCTCCTATTCTGGAAACTTTCTCAAGAAGAAAACAGGGTTTTTTCTTGGTTGTTGGTCCTGTCGGTCAAGGTAAATCAACTACTCTTGCATCCATGATTGAATTAATTAATCAGAACAGGGCAGAACATATTATTACTATTGAAAATCCGATTGAATATGTTTACGAACAGAAAAAATCAATTATTGACCAAAGAGAAACTAGGATAGATACTAAAGATTTCAATACGGGTCTCCATGGAACATTCAGACAAGATGTTGATGTTATTTTGGTTGGGGAAATGAGAGGCGCTGATACAATTGCCGCGGCAGTTACTGCGGCCGAAACAGGGCATTTAGTTTTATCAACTTTACACACAAATAATGCTTCTCAAACTATTGATAGAATTATTGATAGTTTTCCTGCAAATCAACAAGGTCAGATTAGAGTTCAGCTAGCCGGGTCATTATTAGGAATCTTTTCTCAAAGACTAATCCCAAGAATTTCAGGTGGCCTAGTCCCTGCTTATGAATTATTGATTAATAATAATGCAGTGCAGAACTTAATAAGAGAAAATAGAACACATGAAATAGATACTGTTATTGAAACTGGGTCAGATCAAGGAATGATTGACATGAATAGAACCTTGGCCGATTTAGTAAGACGGGGCGAAATATCTGCCGATAATGCTATTGCTCATTCAACTAGACCAGATATGTTACAAAAATTAATTTAAAATTTATGTTATTTTTATACAAAGCCATAGATCAACAAGGAAGTGAAAAAGAAGGAACTATTACTGCTGTAACAAAAGATGCGGCTATTAGCTCATTACAGAGACGTGGTTTTATAATTTCTGACCTACAAGAAGCTGATGGTAGAGGTTCATTTTTAAATTCAAATATTACTTTTCTTGAAAGAGTTAAATCAAAGGATATTGTTATTTTATCTCAGCAATTAGCAACCCTATTCGGATCGCAGGTTTCAGCCTTAAAGGTTTTTAGATTACTTGGAACAGAGAGTGAAAATCCAAAACTTGGTAGGGCTTTGTCAGATGTAGCAGAACAACTACAGGCAGGTAGTTCTATTTCGATGGCTTTGAATAATCACCCAAAAATTTTCAATTCTTTTTATGTGAACATGGTTAGAGCAGGAGAGGAGTCAGGTAGACTAGATGAAACGTTTAAATATTTAGCAGAATATTTAGATAGGTCATATGCTATTAACAGCAAGGCTAAAAATGCATTAATTTATCCAGCTTTTATTGTTTTTACTTTTATAGCTGTGATGTCGCTGATGTTAACAATGGTAATCCCAAAAATTTCAGGAATTTTAATTGACTCAGGTCAAGAGATTCCAACATATACTAAAATTGTTATTGGAATTTCTAATTTTCTAACGAGCTATGGTTGGTTTTTGTTGATATTGATCGCTGTTGGAATTTTCAGCTTATTTAAATTTAATCAAACAAAATCTGGTAAAAAATCAATTGATGAAATTAAATTAATGGTGCCGTACGTTGGGGATTTATATCAAAAATTGTATCTTGCTAGAATATCTGACAACATCAATACTATGCTTGCTAGCGGTATTCCAATGGTTAAAACACTAGAATTAACAAGAAATGTGGTTAACAGTGAGGTTTATTCAGAGGTAATAAATACTAGTTTAATTGATGTTCAGGGTGGTAGTTCATTATCTGATGCCTTTTCAAGACATCCAGAATTTCCAAATATTTTAATTCAGTTAGTTAGAGTTGGTGAGGAGACTGGAAACCTTGGAGAAATTTTAGGAACATTGTCAAAATTCTACCGACGAGAAGTTAATAATGCAGTAGATACATTAGTTGGAATGATTGAACCGATAATGATTATTAT
>CAZKXE010000071.1:0-3293 GCA_964556855.1 uncultured Candidatus Saccharibacteria bacterium | reverse complement strand
GAAAAAGAATTGCTAGGATTATACATTAGTGGACATCCGTTAGATGAATATACTGGCAAAATGGAAGGGGTGGATTTTAATCTTAAAAAAATCAAGGAAGAGGCAGTTGAAGGGTCAACAAAAAAAATTATTGGGCACATTGATTTTATTCATGAAATCATAACCAAAAAAGGTGCTCCAATGGCTTTTGTCACAATTGCTGACAAAAATGATTCGGCGGAAATTGTCTTATTCCCAAAAATTTGGGAGGAAAAGAAATCGATCATTGTTAAAAGTGAGTGTGTAATTGCAAAAGGTAAAGTTTCAAAAAGAAATGGAGAGTTTAGTATCTTAGTCGATAAAATTTCATTACTTAAGGATTTGAAATAAATCTACACAATTGAATAATTATAACAACTCATACAGACCCAGGTTGGGCATTAGTTTTTCCTATGATTAAATGTTTGGTAGTTGAAAGAGGTGGAATGTTTACTTTGTGACATAGATATACAAGGTGGTTAAAGAACTTCGTGGGGTGTTAAAAGAAAAGAAAAAAAGAATTAAAGTAACGAGGAAATGCTAGCGGAGACAACGAACAGAATTGTTGGAACGGTCCTTATAGTAGTTGCTCGTGAACACATCGCCGTAGTAGTAGGCATCCCAAGCGTAAATGCTAGAACTCTCGGTAGAGGACCAGTAATCCGTGCTCTCTCCAAACCCTACTGATCCTCCGTTCACGAATTGCTCTTCTAGTCCAGTTTTTAATTGATTTATAGATGGTAGATACCAGGTTCCAGCCGGATAACCCTCAGTAAGTTGTTCGCAATAAGCAAAGGCTGGGTAATTACTTGAGGTGTAAGGATTTCCATCCCAATGGTTATCTATAACTTGTTGTTGATTCGACTCACTATTATCTGCATTCTCATCAGTTGAAACACCAGGTGTTGAAGGATTTGGTCCCCAAGCCATGGTACTTGATGCTTCTGCTGACCAACACTCTGCAAGAGTTGGATTACCACAAGAATAATCCTCCTCTGTCGCTGACAATGTAGTAGTCCCCAACTGCACAGGTTCTAGTTCATATTCAGTAGAGTTAGGAGCAGTTAACTCTGGTGTAAGGGATGTAGGATTAATAGCTATCTGATATGTTGTGCTAGTACCCACAGCTTGTGGGTCAGATGGGATAGCAGAGATATAGGTTGGTACTAGGTAGCTATCTAGGTTTATACAACTAATATCTGTTACGTCTTCCATACATATATCTTGTAGGGTTGCATCTAATCCTGCTGGATAGGCTCTGTTATCTATATAGTATTATTGCACTGCTGAGTGGAGGGCTCGTAAGTCACTCGCACGTTGGGCGTTTCTGGCTTGGGCAAGTTGTCTACCTGGGTTAATAGCGATGATAACTATACCTGCTAGGATTGCAATGATAGCAATGACTAAAAGCATTTCTAGTAAGGTGAAAGCGCGGGTGGTTAATTTATGGTTCATGATTTTAATATATATATTAAAAATTTATAATAGATTTATTATATCATTATTAATTTTATAGGAAAGATTTAAGCGGGACTAGCTTGAAAAAAAGACTAGAAAATGGAATAATCTAACCTATGAATGAAATTAAACAAGTTGAAAAAATCAGGCACTCACTAGCCCACTTATTAGCAATCGAAGTTTTAAAATTTGACCCAGAAGCAAAATTAGCAATTGGACCGACAATTGAAAATGGTTTCTATTACGATTTTGAATTTTCAGAAGGTAAAATACCTACCGAGGCAGAATTAAAACAATTCAAAAAAGGAATTAAAAAATCAATTAGCTCTAATCTTGAATTTACCTGTGAAAAAATTGATGCAGATAAGGCCAGAGAAATTTTTACAAACCAACCCTATAAATTAGAAATGATTGAAGAGTTGGCAACTGCAGATTCTGAAATTTCAATTTATCGAACTGGTGATTTCGTTGACTTGTGCGCGGGTACTCATGTTGAAAATTCAAAAGAAATTAACGTGGATGCTTTTGACTTAAATAAAATTGCTGGGGCTTTTTGGCGAGGTGACGAAAATAATAAAATGTTAACTCGAATTTACGGAGTGGCTTTTGAAACTAAGGAAGAATTTAACGAATACCAAAATTGGTTAGAGGAAGCAGCCACTAGAGACCATAGAAAAATTGGGAAGGAAATGGGCCTTTGGACTTTTTCTGATCTAGTTGGTGCTGGGCTACCCATGTTTACTCCTAAAGGAACAATTATTAGAAATGCCTTGAAAAATAAACTTTTCAAAATTAGTAATAAATATGGTGCACAGGAAGTCACAATTCCCCACCTGGCAAAAAGAAAACTATACGAAACATCGGGTCATGCTGATAAATTTGGAGACGAATTACTGACAGTTCATAGTCATTATGATGAATTCATCTTGAAGCCAGTTAATTGTCCTCACCATACTCAAATTTTTGCGTCTGAACCAAGAAGCTACAAGGACTTACCTGTTCGATTTATTGAATCAACAATGCAATACAGAGACGAAAAGCCCGGAGAAATTGGTGGATTAACTAGAGTCCGGGCAATCACAGTTGATGATGGACACACTTTTTGTACTCCAGATCAAATAAAAGAAGAGGCAGGAAATATTGCGAAAATTATCGAGGAATTTTATACAGACTTGGGTCTATATGGAAATCACTGGGTTTCTCTTTCTGTTAGAGATTCTAAAAATAAGGATGGTTACATTGGGACTGATGAAAATTGGGATAAAGCTGAAACTATGTTACAAGAAGTTTCTAACGAATTAAAACTAGAAGCGAAAGTTGTCGAAGGTGAAGCTGCTATTTATGGTCCAAAATTAGATTTCATGTTCAAGGATTCTCTTGGGCGAGAAACTCAACTGGCAACTATTCAACTTGATTTCAATATGCCAGCTAGATTTGAATTAGAATATACAGATTCAGATGGAACAAAGAAAACTCCAGTAATGATTCACCGAGCAATCCTGGGTTCATACGAAAGATTTATGGCAATTTTGATTGAGCATTTTGCTGGAAATTTCCCCACTTGGATTTCCCCTGTTCAGGTCAAAATTTTACCAATCGCAGAGCCACATCATAAAAAAGCTTGCGAGATCCTGGGATTATTAAAGGAAAATGAAATTCGCGCTGATCTAGATATTTCAAAAGATAGCCTTGGGAAAAAAGTCCGTAACGCTAAAAAAGAAAAAGTCCCTTATTACATAATTATTGGTGACAAGGATATTGTAGAAAATAAAATCACTATCGAATCTCGTGATGATGGTAATTTAGGAATGATGACT
>CAZKXE010000070.1:2052-3339 GCA_964556855.1 uncultured Candidatus Saccharibacteria bacterium | reverse complement strand
AGAAAGGAGAAAAATCTTTTCACCCGCAACAAAGAGGGTGAAAAAATCACTGTCTACCAAGCACTTGATGAATATGACGAGGCAACTTTCGCCGTTAATCGTGCCCAAGAACTAATCAATAATGGCACCCCAGCAAATGAAATTGCTTTTCTTTACCGCGCTAATTATCAATCTCGTGTTTTAGAAGAAGTCGCTTTGCGAAATAACCTCCACCACCAAGTCGTTGGAACTCGTTTCTTTGATAGAAAAGAAGTAAAAGATGTTATCTCTTATATAAAAGCAGCTCTGAACGAAGACGATTTCACCAGTATGAACAGAGTTATTAATACTCCGGCTCGTGGAATAGGAAAAGTCACTGTTTTAAAAATATTCGAAGGGCGCGAAAAAGAATTGAATGGTGCAACCGCTGCAAAAGTCTCTAATTTCCGGGCACTTTTGGAGAGAATCCGTAACGAAATTCGTCGTAGCAAGCCCAGTGGTGTAATTCAATACATAATCAAGGAAGCAGGATTTGAAGCAAAATTAAAAACAGAAGGTGAAGACGGATTGGAGCGACTGCAAAACATGAAAGAGTTAGCTTCTTTGGCTAGCAAATATGACAACCTCGACGAACCAATGGAGAAATTTTTGGAAAGCGTTGCTTTATCAACTGATCAGGACGAATTAGAAAAAGATGACGGCGGGGTAAAATTAATGACAGTTCACGCCGCCAAAGGATTAGAGTTCGACAATGTTTTCATCACAGGACTAGAACAAGGCCTTTTTCCAATGCAACGAGATAGTGAAAAAACAGAAGATCAAGAAGAAGAACGCAGACTATTTTATGTAGCGGTTACTCGCGCTCGCAAAAAATTATTTTTATTATGGGCCAACTTTCGAACTGTCTTTGGCTCAAAAGAAGTAAACATATCTAGCGAATTTATCGACGATATTAACGAGGAAATTATCGAGACAGAGAATCTAGGTGGTAAAAAAGACGACTCTGATGGTGGAAAAATTGAGTATTTGATTGATTTTTAACTGATAAACATTTGCAATAAAACAAAGCTTCTGATACCATTTACTACGTAAATAATATACCTAATTTAAATGGTTAAAATAGAGAAAAAAAAGATAGGAAACAAAGGTTTTTATTACTTATCAGAGCAAATAAAAATCGGTAAAAAATTTAAAAAAATTCAGGTTTATATAGGAAAAAATATACCTAAAGATTTAAGTGTTTTTTATAGTAGGTTAGAAAAAAAAGACATCCATATAGTATTAAATAATATTTCTGACATTTTTAAT
>CAZKXE010000070.1:598-2042 GCA_964556855.1 uncultured Candidatus Saccharibacteria bacterium | reverse complement strand
GGTTCATTTTATGAGAAATTACAAAGAAACCCATTGAAAAAGGTTTAATTGATACATACAAAAAAATTGAAAAAACGAGAATTCAATTTAAATACCTGTTTTTAAATTCTTCTGAAAAAAACGAATCAATATTTTGGAGAGATTTTGCCATTAAATTTATTTTTGAATCAAATTCAATTGAAGGAAGTAGATTATCTGAAAAGGAAGTTGAAAATATAGTTAAAAAAAATTACATCAAAAAAAGTTTAGATAGAAAAGAAAGCATCGAGGTTGAAAATTCCATAAAAGCTTTTAAAAAAATAAAAGAATCTAAATTTAGACTTAACCAAAATTCTATAAAAGAATTACATGAAATTATTGTTAATAATCTTGGAATCGAAACTGGCTATAAAAAAAATAAAATTATTGTTAATAATAAAGAAACTTATCCTCCAGAAAAAGTAAGAAGTGAGATGACGAGACTTATAAAATGGTGGCAATCGGAAAGAAAAAAGAAAGTAAACCAATTCTTGTTGGCTATAAAATTTCATCAGAAATTTGAATTGATTCACCCATTTTCAGATGGTAATGGACGTGTTGGCAGACTTATTTTAAATTGGATGCTTTTAAAATACGATTACAAAATTATATTGTTTAAAAATAATAATAGGAGAAAATATTTCTCAGGTCTAAATTCAGCAGACGAAAATAGAGATAATAAGCTATATAGATATTCGGCTGATGTATATAAAAACACATATAAAGAAATGGCATGATGAAAAAAATATTCGCAAAAAAATCACTAGGACAAAATTTTTTAAAGTCCAAAATAATCTTGAATGAAATTATTTCAGCAGGGGAAATTTCTGATGACGATTTCATAATCGAAATCGGACCGGGGAAGGGGGCTCTGACAGAAAAAATTTTAGAAACAGGAGCGAAGGTTTTGGCTATCGAAAAAGACAGCCGACTAATTTCATTATTAGAGGAAAAATTTGAAACTGAAATTAAAAATAACCAATTACAAATCCTAGAAGAAGATATTTTAGAATTCAACACAGAAAAAGACTTACCAGAAAATTTCAAGAATAAAAAATACAAATTAATTGCCAATATCCCTTATTACATCACCGGACAAATCTTTGAGAAATTTTTGACGGCGGATAATCAACCAGAATTGGCAGTATTCATGATCCAAAAAGAAGTGTGCGATCGGATAGTTGCACGAGACAACAAAGAAAGTATTCTTTCAATCTCAGTTAAAGCATACTGCGAACCTAAATACATCAGGAAAGTCCCTGCTCGTTTTTTCTCTCCTGCACCAAAAGTAGATTCTGCAATCATAAAACTTCAAAACATCTCAAAGAAAACTTTTGAAGAGTCAGATGCGTCTGAAAAAGATTTTTTCGAATTAGTTAAAACCGGATTATCACACACAAGAAAAGATTTGATTTCAAACTTAAAA
>CAZKXE010000070.1:0-588 GCA_964556855.1 uncultured Candidatus Saccharibacteria bacterium | reverse complement strand
AAAGGGATTAATTTACTAGAAAAATTCGACCAGACAGATCTAGATAAAAAAATCCGCGCAGAAAAATTATCAGTCCAAGATTGGATTAGTTTATTAAAATAAAACCGCAACACAATGTCGCGGTTTTATTTATTTAAAATTTCAGTTGATAATTAAGACAATATAATCTGAGCAACACTAAGAAGTCCCAAAACCAGGAGAGCCACCACCAATTAATCCATCATTAGGAAGACCAGTACAGTTAGTTCCGGTATAAATATAACATTGTCCACCTCCAGAATAAGAGCCTAATTGATACAGACCATATGGACTACCAACCAATAAATTAGATCCAGGTCCATAAATTAGACGCAGCATGCCGCCTGACTTGTAATCTTGAATAAATAACATAAGAGAATTACTACAATTACAATAAAAAACTCCTGATAATCTACCACCCAAATAAGATGCATTAGAGACATTAGGAAAAGAGAGGAGCGCCAATAGTGAAGTTATTATAAATGTTGCTAAAAATTTTTTCATGAATTAATTATATAAGAAATCAACCAGTTGTGCATCTGAAATTCCGTTTGAATTTTGAATTTGAAT
>CAZKXE010000069.1:0-3438 GCA_964556855.1 uncultured Candidatus Saccharibacteria bacterium | reverse complement strand
TCTTGACTTACCGTCTTTTAGACTTATCTCTACATGCAGATCATTTCCTGCTCTTTCTATAGCCCTGCCTGATCCTTCAGGAACATAGAATTGTTCTAAGTCTGGAAACCTAACACCTCTCCAATCTACTTCACCTATTATAAATAGGCCTTCTATATTTTCTGGTTTTTCTTTAAAAACTTCTTTAACACTAGCAATCCCCTGTTCATTTTCTTCAAGTTCGATAAAAACTTTAGTTCCTTCCTCTAATCCATCTACTGCCTCTAAAATCTTTTTATCACTTTCAATAGCATATCTTAGGATGACATACTCCCCTCTTAATAAGTCACGAGGATCTACTGGACGAGTTTCAAAAATTGTAATTTCACCTTGTCTAATTATCATTTCTTGTTGGTATATTAATCCTCCAATTACCAAAACTATTATTGCCATTACAATTGCAAATATTATGTGGTTTTTATTTTTCTTCATGATATTCATTGTTATTTACAGAACTTTTCATATATGAAACTAAACTTTTTTTATTTCGTTCCAAAACCCATCCTCCAGCGATAAACAATACTCCCCCCAAAACAAAGAATAATCCAGTATCCAACATTGAGAAAAATAGAGTTACGTATTTAACTAACAAATAAAGACCAAAAATTCTAACTATAGAGAAAGCAAAGGAATATTCTTCGAATTTGATTGATCGAATTAGAGCAAAAACTAGAAATCCAATAAAGAAGATGTTAAACCCTAAAGCAAAAGCATACCAATCAGCTCCTTGATTTCGGTAGGAATATCCAACAATCATTTGAGCGTAGAAATCAAAAGTAGTTATGAATAAAACAGTGGTCGCTAAACTTGCTCCACCTACCCTTAATAGTCGCCCACTACTTAACCAATTTTCTGCATTTCGCAAGGCTACCCCAATTAAATATAGAAAGTAAGAATAAATAAGCAAAATAATAGTTGAAACAATCAGAATTGTGCTTTCTTCCATATTACTTTCAAAAATAAAATTTAAAATAGAATAAATTAATGTGCCTCCAACAAGTACAGCTGAGAAAAAAACATTTTCGACTTTCTTGAATACGAAAATAAGAGGTGTTGTTAATAAAACCCATGTCCATAAAAATCCTGTTATATTTGGATCTAGATTATAAATTTGTCCAATCATAGTCATCGAACCTCCAATTAAGGCCATACCTAATATGTTAGACGCCCGAGCTAAAACATTTTCGTGATTTTTTATATTAATCTTCCAGTAAGCAAATACAATTGGGACTATCGGCAACAGTAAAGTTAATACGAGTTTAATTCCTTTCGATAATCCATCCCAGTTTGAGGCAATCAATAGGAAAAATCCTAGGGCTAGAGCGATCGCTCCGATATACATCACAGCTGAAATAAATTTATTTCCTGAATTTTCCGAAACGGTTGTATCTAAATCAGAAATCATATAATTTGCTTGATCCTGACTTATTTTTTCGTCAGCTAACCACCTATTAATTAATACATTAATTTCTTTTTTATTCATAATATAAAATATTACCACTATTTTTGTACAGGTGAAAGATAAAGCTTTAAATAATTACGAAAATCGATGACAATTTATCATGCTCCATTTTTTGTAGTGCAATTATTTTTATAAAATAAGAAAACCCCAGCCAAATGTATGGGTGGGGGTTTCAAGAACAGGATTTTACCAGAAAATAAGTTCCGAGCGAAGTGCTACAAAGCTGACGAGTGTCGCAAAAGTGCATATTTCGCAAGTAATCCCTACATCTCCAGTAAAATCTCTACGTGAAAAATACTATATTATTCAACAAAAATCAAGCACACTCGGTTTTAAGACATAAATAACGATATATTAAGTGCTATAATATAAATATGAAATCTATTATGATTATATTTTCAACATTATTTTTGTTTGCACCAATAAGCACATATGCGGCTCGTTCACTGTATTTCAATTTATCTGGGAACGATGTGGTTACATTACAAAGGACACTTATTAATCAAGGATATCTTGCTGAGGGTTACGATACTGGTTATTTTGGTAATTTGACTCAAACGGCAGTACAAAAATTCCAGTGCGCAAATAACATTATTTGTTCAGGTACAAAAGCACAAGGATATGGTGTTTATGGTCCACAAACACAGGCTCGAATTGCGAATGTTACTAATTATTCGACAAACCCCGCTACCTTGGGTGGAGATCTAACACCTCCTGCCACTGGAATGTTTGAGATTTCTGGATGGATTCCGTACTGGCGTTCAGCAACAGGTACGCAAGATGTACTACCTCACCTTTCACAACTTACTAGTGTAATGCCATTTGGTTATACAATGAAAAATGATGGCACACTTGCTGATACTGCAAATCTTTCAGAAGAACCCTGGATATCATTCATAGCCGCAGCAAAACAGAAAGGTGTTCTTGTGGTGCCAAGTGTTATGTGGGGTAACGGCGACACTACACACAAAATCCTAAGCAATACTACTAAACGTATCGCACTTGAAGATGAAATAGCCGAAGTTGTCAAAGAAAATAACTTTGATGGTATTGATATTGATTTCGAGGCAAAGAAACACGAGACTATTAATTACTTCTCAACATTTCTAAAAGGATTAAGTCAACGATTGAATGGTAAATTGTTGTATTGCACTATAGAAGCACGTATGCCTCTAGAGCATCGGTATCTCCCAGGTGCTAATATTCCACCTGATGCAACCGATCGGGCTAATGACTTTGTTGAGATGAATAAATATTGTGATCGTATTGAAATCATGGCATACGATCAAGGAACAATAGATGTGAAGCTTAACAGGTTAAGAAAAGCACCATATGCTCCAGTTGCTGATGCAGATTGGGTTGAATCGCTTGTAAAACTTGCCGCACAAACAATAGATCGTAATAAAATTATCATTGGTATTCCAACTTATGGATATGAATATCATGTAACAGCACTTGGAAATGATAAATATCAGTATAAAGTACTCTGGCCATTTAATCCAAACTACGCAATCGATATTGCAAAAAAGCTTGGTATAAAACCAGCTCGTACCAGTGCAGGAGAATTAGGGTTTACGTACAACCCAGAAGATTTCGAACAAATTAAAGATGACGACAAGCCACCAAGACGCGCCAATAGAGATGCTTGGAAACAGATGGAAAAAGATGAGTCATTTAATTTTATGACATGGAGTGATGCAGAAGCGATTGCAGAAAAAGTTGAACTAGCCCGCAAACTTGGTGTGCGAGGTGTGGCAGTTTTCAAATTTGATGGCGGACAAGATCCTGATATGTGGGATGTTTTGAAATAAAAGATGGGTGATTAAAATATTGGAAAAAGACCAGAAGTATCGACTTCTGGTCTTTTTGTTACTAAATATTCATGGCGGTACCTTTTGGTTGAAATTCTAACTTTTTTTGAACAGAATCCAGAATAA
>CAZKXE010000068.1:0-3458 GCA_964556855.1 uncultured Candidatus Saccharibacteria bacterium | reverse complement strand
TTGGCTGCATTAGTCGCATTTAGAGCGTTACCAGTTCCTTTGATGGTAACTTCATTGCTATAAGGAATTTTGTCTCCAAATCCCATACATAATTCCTTTTTCTGAGTTGGATTATCATTTTCAATCCAAGCATCCATTAATTCTATAAAAGTATCAGTCACAGCATCGCCCACACCGACAAAATCTAGCCTCTTGGTAGAGTCATTAGACCCGTCACTATTTGTACTTATTTTATTTTTAAATTTAAACATAAATCGATTATAACATTTATCAAAAACAACTTCGATTTTGATTGTTGAAAACTTCTGTCTTCCTTGGCGATCTTTTTAATATTGAATATTTCCAAATAGTGTTTAAGAATAATTTATAGATAACCCTTAAACAAGCGCCAAAAATTTTGCTATAATGTTTTATTATGTCAGATCAAAAAATATTACAAGAAACAGTTTCAAAATTATTAGCAAAAGGGAAAGGAATTCTCGCAGCAGATGAAAGTAATGGTACTGCTGACAAGAGACTTGAAAGTATTGGGTCAGAGACAGGAGAAGAAATGAGAAGAAAATATCGAGACCTGCTTTTAAATACCCCGGATTTAGAAAATTATGCTAGTGGAGTAATTTTGTATGATGAAACATTCTGGCAAGATGATTTGAGTGGAAAAAATTTCGCTGACTCATTATCTGAAAAGGGAATTGTACCAGGAATAAAAGTTGATACTGGAGCCAATGATCACCCAGATTTTCCAGGAGAAAAAATCACAGACGGTTTAGATGGGTTACATGAAAGACTTTTAAAATATTATGCGGGTGGAGCCAGATTTACAAAATGGCGAGTTGTAATCAAAATTGATGAAGAAAATAATTTACCAACCCTGGAGATGATTCGGGAAAATGCCAAAAGGTTTGGAAAATATGTTGAATTAGCTCATCGTGCAAATCTAGTACCTATTGTAGAACCAGAAGTTTTATTAAATGGAAAACATAGTCAAGAAAAGTGCGCAGAAATCACCAGTTTGGTCCTGCGAGAAGTTTTTAGTGAACTATCGAGAATTGAGACTTATTTACCTGGCGTTATTTTAAAAACCAGCATGGTTATTTCGGGAGATCAAAATCCAGAAGAAAATTCTGCAGAAGAAGTTGCCAACGAAACTATAAAAGTTCTCAAAGAAAACGTTCCATCGGAATTAGGCGGAATTGTATTTTTATCAGGTGGACAAACTGCAGTAGAAGCCACTGCTCATTTGGATGCTATTGCAGAAGCAGAACCTCTACCTTGGGAAATTGCTTTTTCATACGGGAGGGCGTTACAAGGTCCAGCACTAAGAATTTGGCACGGAAAGGACGAAAATGTTGAATTAGCCCGAGCTGAATTTATCAAAAGATTAAAATTAAATAAATTAGCTGACGCAGGGGATTACGATATTGATTTAGAATTTCAGAATTAATGGCGGTAGTTATACGTATTTTTAGGTTAAAATAATAATTTATTTAAATATCTGATATTAAATATTTTTCTACTATTCTAATTTTCGTTGATTTTTTCTAAATAATATGTATACTTTTAGCTATTATGTTAACAATTAAAGCAAATCAAAGAGATAAATCTGTTAATTTGGAAAAATTAAGAGAAGAAGGAAATGTCCCTGCTGTTTTGTATGGTCCAAAACAAGAAAACATTTCGATTTTAATCGCAGAAAATGAATTATTAAAAGTTTATGGTGAGGCCGGAGAATCCTCAGTGATTTCTCTAAAAGAAGGGGCAAACGAACATGAAGTTTTGATTCATGAAATAAAATTTAACCCAGTAACAGGAAGACCAATACATGTAGATTTTTATGCTATCGAAAAAGGAAAGAAAATTACCGTATCATTGCCATTGGAATTCATTGGAGAATCTAATGCTGTTGAAATTTTAGGCGGTTCATTAGTAAAAGTTATTCACGAACTAGAAGTTGAAGCTTTGCCAAAAGACTTGCCACAACATCTAGAAATTGATATTTCTGTTTTGGTAGACTTCGAATCTCAGATCAAAGCCGGTGATATTAAATTACCAGAAGGGGTAGAACTTGGTATAGAAGCTGACGAGGTAATTGCCTTGGTAAAAGCTGCTAGAGAAGAAGAACCTGCAGATGAAGTTGCCTTTAATCCCGATGAAGTTAAGGTAGAAGGTGAAAAACCAGCAGAGGAAGCAGAAACAGAAGAAAAGAAATAAGATAATTTAAAAATTGATTTGTTTTGTTTAATCTAAAATAAATTATGTAAATCTTGTTAAAAAAACACCTTCCACAGGTGGTTTTTTAATTCAAAAAATTTGTTATAATTAAAAGCACTTAATAAATCTTCAGATATTGCAACAAAATAATGAATAAAATATCTAGTCATAAAAAATTGAATAAAAAGATTTCAAAAAAGTTATTATTAGTAATATTTTTATTAAATCTACTCCTTCTGAATGGTTATTATTCAAATTTATCTATTTACTCACCGAATCTTGCTTTTGCCGATTCTATTGATGACGCCGAAAAAGAACTAAGGGCGCAATTAGAAAAATTAGAAGAAGAGGCGCGTATTTTAGAGGAATCATTAACCAAACAAAAGGCAAATAGTGCCAGTATTGAAAGAGATGTGAATATTTTAGGTAGTGAAGTGCGTCAAGCTGAATTAAAAATTCAGCAAAAAAACCTTGAAATTCAGGAATTAAATTCAACTATTAATCTTAAAAAACAAACTATTAATGAATTGGAAAATAAATTAACTAGGGCTAGAGAAGATTTGGTAATTCTAATTCGAGAAACAAATAAAGCAGATCAAGTCACTTTGCCGGAAATTATTTTGAATAATGGAAGTCTAGGAGATTTTTTTACAAATTTTGATTCATATAAAATAGCACAAAGAAATTTAGAAAAATTATTTCAAGACATCCGAGATATCCAAGCTGAAAATGAATCCGAAAAGAGCCGTTTAGAAGAGGTTCAAGATAAAGAAAGAGACGCAAAGGCTATTATTGAAAGTCAAAAGCAAACAATTCAAGTAAAAAAGCAAGAAAAAGACAGTCTTCTTTCAATAAGTAAAAAATCTGAAGCAACCTACGAAAGTATTATTGCCGAAAGAAAAGCTCAGGCAGCAGCAATTAGAACAGCCCTATTCCAATTGAGAGACTCTGATGGAATTCCATTTGGTGATGCCTTGCGGTATGCAGAAAAAGCTTCCAAAGCGACTGGTGTTAGAACAGCCTTCATATTAGCGGTTTTAAAACAGGAATCTGATCTTGGTAAAAATGTTGGAACATGTAACAGAGCGGGTGACCCAGCAAGTAAAAAATGGACAAATATTATGCCAGGTCCAAATGATGGATACAGGTCATACAGAGATGATCAAACAGTCTTTCTTCGTATTACAAAAGCTCTTGGTTTAAATCCTGATACCACACCGTTATCTTGTCCTTGGGGAAACGGATGG
>CAZKXE010000067.1:0-3477 GCA_964556855.1 uncultured Candidatus Saccharibacteria bacterium | reverse complement strand
TATACATCTGAATTTCTTCAGCTTGGGTATTATATAAAAAAATAGAGGAAGTCAGGAATAAGGTTGGAATAAAAATTTAACATGAGCGATAATTTTCTAGTAAAAACCGAAATATTTCAAGGTCCGCTAGATCTATTACTTACTCTTATCCAAAAAAGAAAGTTGCAGATAAATGAAATATCCTTAGCTAGAATCACCGACGATTACCTTGATTTTATTAAAAACTCTGAGGAGAGAACTCTAAAAAGTAATTCGGATTTTATCCTAGTGGCATCAACGCTATTACTCATAAAATCAAAATCACTTTTGCCAACGCTTGATTTGACAATGGAGGAGGAAACAGATATTGAGGAGTTGGAAACGAAATTGAAAATCTTTAAATTAATCAAAGAAACAGAGGAATTTTTATTGAACAAATTTTGCAAAAATATAATTTATTTTAAATCTGAAAATAAATTAGAGGAATCTGTTTTTGCACCACCAAAAGAAATTGATATTGGTATTATAAGTGATTCAATCAGGAATATTGTAAATAATATTCCTGCACCTTTGGACAAGAAACCTGAAGTAAAAATTAGAAAAATTGTTAGTCTGGAAGAAACAATCACTAATTTAACTGAAAGGCTAAAGAGGAATATTCAAATGACTTTTAAAGATTTTTCTAGGATAGGAAAGGAAGAAAAAATAAATGTTGTTGTAAGCTTTTTAGCTATGCTACAATTAGTTAAAGATGGTATTATAGAAGTTAATCAAGATAGCAATTATTCGGAAATTAAAATGGAAAGTACTGATTGTGATGTGCCAAGTTATATATAAATAAAAATATGAGCGAATCAAATTCAAACATAAATATTAATAACGAAAATGTAAATTTAATTGAGGCGATTTTATTTTACAAAGGAGAGCCAGTTAAAATTTCGGAATTATCGAAAGTACTTGATATATCTGTCGAACAAATAAATGAGTCTGTAAAAATACTAGAAGAAAAATTATACGAAAGAGGAATTAAATTATCAAAAAAAGATGATTATATTGCTTTGGTTACATCAAGTGAAGCATCAGAATTTATTGAGAAAATTAGAAAAGAAGACTTAACTAAAGATTTAAGTAAGGCCGCACTAGAAACATTATCCATAATTATTTACAGATCGCCTATCAAAAGGGCTGAGATAGATTATATAAGGGGAGTTAATTCCCAATTTATTTTACGACTACTTTCAATTAGGGGCTTAGTTGAAAAATATACTAATCCCCAAGACGAGAGAGGTTTTCTATACAAGCCAACGTTCGATCTAATGAATTTACTAGGACTAAATAAAATTGAGGACTATCCAGACTTTGATATTGTTAACCAAAAAATTGAAGAATTTTTAAATAGAAAAGATGAAATTAACAAATAGCAACAAAGAAATATACTATTCTCTGACAATTTTAATTGTACCACTAGTGCTTCTTTTTGGTATTGTTCTACATTCCAAAATTAAGAAGGGGGATGTTTCTGAAGTAAGTACGGCATCTGTAATCCAAAATAAATTTGAATATAGAATAAACCCATTTGATTCAATAAAGGTGGCCGGTCGTTCTGCAATTGTTAAGGACATTAATAGTGAGGAAATTTTTTATCAAAAAAACCCTGATTTAATTTTACCGCTTGCCTCAATAACAAAATTAATGAGTGTTATGCTAGTTAAGGAATATGCACTATCCGAAAATGAAATTGTTACCATAAGCGCCAATGCCTTGGAAACACAGGGGGAGAGTTTTTTCTTTATTAACGAAAATTTTGAACTTCACAAGCTTCTAAAAATGATGTTAGTGGCCTCATCAAATGATGCTGCTGCCGCTGTCAGAGAACATTTTGAATCTAAAACTGGTCTGAATTTTATATCAGAAATGAATCTTCTGGCTGCCAAAATTGGCATGGAAAATACTAGATTTTTTAATGAGACAGGTTTAGACATGATAAATAATACTCCGGGTGCAGTTGGAACAGTCTCAGATTTATCAATTTTATTTGAATATATACTTAAAAATTACCCTGAGATTTTTGAATATTCAAAGATGATCCGTTATGATACATACTCTGGCAATGGGCTTTATTACCAAATAAATAATACCAACGGAATAATACCGAAACTAAAAAATTTAATTGGCACAAAGACAGGATATACCGACCTAGCTAGTGGCAATTTGGGTGTTATTATTGATCCAGATCTAAATATGCCAACAATTATTATCGTATTAGGCTCTACATATGAAGGTCGGTTTGATGATGTGCTAAAATTAAATAATACATTATCAGAGTATTTTAATTATAAAATTAATCAAAATTAAAAATGAACTGGGATATTTTCAAAATTATTTTACCAACAACTTTATCATTCGTGATAGGAATATTTATTACCCCAATAGTAAACCATTTTTTATACAAATATAAATGTTGGAAGAAAACTCACGGCAAGGTTGATATGGAGGGAAATGAGACACCTATATTCAATCAACTGAATATAAGCAAAGAGATTGGCACACCAAGAATGGGTGGCATTGTTATCTGGTTGAGTATTTTAATTACAGTTGGATTTTTTTGGGTATTTCACTCTATACTTCCTTTGGATATTTTTAATAAGCTAAATTTTATCAGTAGAAGTCAAACCTGGATTCCGCTTGCCTCGTTATTTTTAGGAGCACTTGTTGGAATGGTGGATGATATTTTGGAAATAAAAGGTACAAAAGATAAAAAAAATGTAACAGGAGGTCTCTCATTTAAAAAAAGACTTTTGGTGGCTGGTATGGTTGGTGTATTCGTAGCTAGTTGGTTTTACTTTAAGCTTGGTGTTGATTCAATAAATATACCTTTTATGGGCCCTTGGTATTTGGGATTTTTTATAATCCCAATCTTCACAATTATTATGTTAATAATTTACGGTGGAGGTGTTATAGATGGAATTGATGGTCTTTCTGGTGGAGTGTTCACAATAAATTTTGCGACCTACGGAATAATTGCTTTTTATTTAAACCAAATAAACCTAGCTGCGCTTTGTGGAGCTGTTGTTGGTGGTACACTTGCATTTTTGTGGTTTAATATACCACCGGCAAGGTTTTATTTATCTGAAACCGGGACCATGGCCTTGACATTTACCCTGACAATTATTGCCTTCATGACGGATTCGATAGCTGGTGGTTTTGGTCTTTTTGTATTGCCAATAGTTGGATTTCCATTGGTTATCAGTATTTTTACTTCCGTAATTCAAATTGCTTCCAAAAGTGTTTTGGGCTATCCTTTTAAGACTCTTTCTGGAGATTTTACACCCTCGTTAAGAAGAATATTTGGTCTGCTGGGCCATGTTGGTGATCCCGGTCTTGTTTTCCTGAAAAGTCAATATGTCATCCTCAAACAAGGGTTTCCATTCTCCCACAGTTCCCCTTACCTTGTTGAAAAAGACCTTGACTTCAGATTTTCAAAATTTTGAACAAATT
>CAZKXE010000066.1:0-3487 GCA_964556855.1 uncultured Candidatus Saccharibacteria bacterium | reverse complement strand
GACTATATTAAAAAGACTTTTAATCTAGCCATAGGTGATAAAACAGCAGAGGAAATTAAAAAGAAAATTGGTTCTGCAATCCTTTTAGATGAGGAATTAGAGATGATGATTAAAGGTCGTGATTTTTTAACCGGATTACCACGAAGTGCCGATATTTCTACCAATGAAATTGTAAAAGCTATAAATAAGGAATTAAGAGAAATAATAAAGGCTATTAAATCTGTCTTACAAGAAACACCTCCAGAGCTTGCTTCTGACATAATCGATAACGGGATTACATTGACGGGAGGATCATCTTTATTAAGAAACCTGCCGGAGTTAATTTTTAGAAGAACTGGCGTTAAGGCAAATCGTGCAAAAGATTCCTTGTATTGTGTTGTGAAGGGGACTGGTATTGCCTTAAAGCATTTAGATACTTATAAAAAAAGCATTATTTCAAAATAAAATGCAACTACTGAAAGATCAATTTTTAAATCAAAAAATTTCTCATCATTTTCAAATTATTGAGGGCCCGGTTGTTGATACGATTTCCTATATAAAAAATGAACTGAAGAGTAAATTGCAATTTGATCATTTTGCAAATGCTAATTATAAAGAATTTATTTTCGATAATTTATTAGTTGATGATGTTCGAGACATTATCAAATCATCCGGTTTAAAGGTTAAAAATCAGGAAACGGGGGTTATCATAATTGGTTGTCATACTATTAATGTTCAATCACAAAATGCCTTGCTGAAATTAACTGAAGAAAGCCATAAAAATAAAATTATTTTCTTGGTCATTCCTGATATTACTAATTTATTACCCACTTTAAAATCTAGGGCTGTCGTTTCAAAATATGCAAGTGATGGAATGACTGATCCGTATTATTTTGTGGATTCATGCAATTCATTTTCTGACATACAAAAATTAAGTCCAAAGGGAAGACTTGAATTAGTTACTTTAATTTTAGATAAGGTTGAAAAAAAAGAGGTTCCCAAGGATGATGTCAAAAAAATTATTAATGATATTATTAAAAATCTGAGGGAAAATTTAATCTCGAATCCTGCCAGTGGAATAGAAAAAATTAAAAAGTTTAATCAAATAAGTTTCTATATTAATCAAAATGGGGCTTCTTTAAAAAATATTCTTGAATTTATTTTTTTGAGTTTCTAATATTTTATGAGAAAATAAGATCAATATGAATTTACAGCAAAAATTAATTTACTTAGACACAGAAACAACAGGGCTAGATGAAGAAGATAGACTTTGTCAGGTTGCTTTTAAATACCAAGACAAAATTTCTGATGAACTTTTCAAACCGCCATTACCAATCAAAATAGAGTCGATGTCGATTACGCATATTACAAATAAAATGGTAGCTAATAAACCACCATTTAATAATAGTGAAATGCATAAAAGTTTAGCTACTGCATTTGCTGAAGGGGCTATTTTAGTAGCTCACAATGCTCCTTTTGATATCAAAATGCTTGAAAAAGAAGGGTTAAAAGTTGGTCAGTATATCTGCACTAAAAAAATCGCACAGTATTTGGATGAAAAAGCTGTGATCCCAAGTTACCGATTGCAGTATCTTCGGTATTTATTAGATATTGAAATTGAAGCTACTGCCCATGACGCGCTAGGCGATATTTTAGTTTTAGAAAAATTGTTTGAGAAATTGCTAGTAAAAATGATAAAAAAGGAGGGGAACGAGGAAAGTGCTATTAATAAAATGATTGAAATCTCGGCCAAACCAATTCTAATCAAGAAATTTAACTTTGGAAAATTCAAAGATAGATTTGTAGAAGAGGCCGACCGAGGTTATCTTGAGTGGTTATTAAGAGAGAAAAAAAATAACGAAGCAGATGATGTCGATTGGATTCATACACTAGAATTTCATTTAGGGAAATAAAATAAGTTTAACTTATTAAAATTCAGAATTTATAACTTTCTTTTAACTTTTAATTTTGATAATATAACCAATATGTATAATTTCAACAAATTTAACGAACAATTATCAGATATTTTAAAATGGGTAGAAAAGGAATTTTCTTCAATTAGAACAGGGCGGGCCACAATTACGTTGTTAGATGGTGTTTTAGTAGAGGCTTACGGGTCTAAAATGCCGATCAATCAAACCGCTTCAATTTCTCATGAGGATCCAAAGACTTTGAAAATAGTTCCTTTTGATTTTAATATGTCCCAACAAATTGAGTCTTCAATTGCCAAGGCAGATTTGGGTGTTTCTGTTTCTAATAGCTCAACTGGTATCCGAGTGATTTTTCCAGAATTAACATCTGAAAGAAGAGAAGTCTTACTAAAACAAGCTGGTAAAAAATCAGAGGAAGCAAAAATTTCTATTCGAGGAAAAAGGGATGAAGTTAAAAAAGATTTACAAAATTTAAAAAAGAATTCAGAAATAACAGAGGACGAAGAAATTAGATATAGTAAAGAAATGCAGTTAATGGTTGATAAAACAAACGAACAGATAGACAAATTGCTAGAACAAAAGAATAAAGAAATTAAAAATTAAATATTCATGTCAATAATAATATTTGTATTAATACTAGGTGCTTTAATATTTGTTCATGAGCTCGGACATTTTTTAGCGGCTAAAAAAAATGGTATCAGAGTTGATGAATTCGCAATAGGCTTCCCGCCCAGAATTTTTGGAAAAAAGTTTGGCGAAACAGTGTATGCGTTAAACGCGATACCTTTTGGCGGTTATGTTAAAATCTTTGGAGAAAATCCAGATGAGGAATCTCTAGATGTTGATGCCAAGAATAGTTTTGTTAATAAGTCAAAAATAGTTCAGGCCCTAGTATTGGTTGCTGGGGTGACTTTTAATGTTATATTTGCCTGGTTTTTATTCTTGATAATTTTAGTATCTGGAATGACTGTAGATCTTGATCAAAAGCAAGATTATAACCCAAATTATCTAACTAATTCTGGGATATATATTAATTATTTATTGGAAAATTCACCAGCTGAAAATTCTTCCTTAGAAGTAATGGACAGGATTATTTCTGTTAATGATCAGACGCAAACTTTGGATAGTAATTTGACTGCTGAATCGATTCAAGAATTTGTTAAAAATTCAACTGGTGAAATTTCAATTACAATTCAAAAGAAGAACCATAATATCGAGAATGTCATCTTAACTCCTGTGCTAGCAAGTTCAATTTTATCTGATACCGACACTGAAATCTATGCTGATATGGCAACAGGTGAAGAAAATAGTGACGACCTGATGATTGGTTTAGGAATGGCAAATCTAGCAGAATACAGACTACCAATTCATATTGCAATCCTCGAGTCAGTCAAGATGACATTTAAATCAGTTGGAGAAGTTGCAGTTGGTCTAAAAGATTTAATAACAGGCAAAGTATCTTTTAAGCAAATTTCTGGGCCAGTTGGAATAGTTGGATTAGTAGGGAACGCGGCGCAATTTGGGATTATAAATCTACTTTCTCTTACCGCTCTGCTTTCAATTAACTTAGCCGTTTT
>CAZKXE010000065.1:0-3646 GCA_964556855.1 uncultured Candidatus Saccharibacteria bacterium | reverse complement strand
CTATTTAACGCCAGAACAGGTATTTAAAGGTGTGCAATTGATGTGTTAATTTAAGAAATCCTTATTTTCAGGAAAAGAAAAGAGAGCTGGTCAAGCTCTCTTTAATGAATTATTTATAGACCCTCTGATTCGTGTTTGTTATTTCTAAAGATTAAAGTGGTGAAAATGATTAATATTCCACCAAATATAATCCAAGAAAAATTAATTCCGAATCGTTGTGCGATTATTCCACTGATCAACAAGCCGGATGTTGATCCAAAGTGCCCAATTAATGAATCCACCGATTCTATTGTGGCTCTTTGTTTTGGTGGAATGTTTTCGTGTAGATAAGTGCTTTTAATTGGCCTTATTACACCACGTGCCACTTCGTGTAGGAAGAAAGACATTGTTGATATAATAACTATTCCAGAAGATGCGCTTAGTACAATACAAAGCCCTATTACTAGAAAAGTGAATATCAAGATCTTTCTATGATTCGAATACTTCTTTAGAATTTTTGGTGCGAGCCAGGCCCCCACAAATAGACTAATTTGTATTCCCGAAAACACAAAGCCCACTGAAATATTTCTAGAGGTTAAGCCCTTAAAAAAAGGCTGCCAATACATATTTAGCGGTTGGACTGTAAATGACAAGAATATTGCAAGCAAAATCAAAAATCTAAAATTCTTACTTTTGAGGCAATATTTTTTACTAGATGAAATTGACTCTCTAGTTAGTAGCCAACCATTTTTGAAAGAGAATTTTTGTTTAACAAAATACTCCTCTTTGAAAAATAGCGCAACAATTCCAGATATTAATAGTGAAATTGAGGCTATAACCCACGGAAGAACTATATTTATTGTTGAAATATATGATCCTACCATGGCAAATATTACTCCAACCACACAACCAATTTGTGAAGAACGAGCAAATATATGGTCGAGAGTCACGTTACAGTTGTGATGTTTAGCCTTATCAATAAACCAAGCTTGAAAAGCGCCCGAACACAGGGTATTAGAAATTGCTAAAATCATTTCTGCAACTACAAACCCTATAAAATTACCCGACAGGGCATAAACGAGCATCCCAGCTGATCCTATAAAGCAGGAAAAAACAAATGATTTTTTCCTGCCAAACACATCTGCAAAAATACCAGTAGGAATTTCTGAAACGAATAATGTTATGTGGAACATAATGTTGACCATGTTGATTTGGAGTAGGTCTAGACCATGTTCCAATAAAAATAGTACATATGTTGCACAAACCATTGAATGTCCAATGCCCCTTAATACAACCAAAAGATAATACTCCGACAATACCTTCTTTTTCATGACACACTCCTTTCAAGTGTTTCGCGTTATAAAGAACAATACTGAATAAAAAACCGGCTTTTATTCAGCCGGGGTAAAGTTATTTTTAATTAAATAGTAAGTATAGATTATAGGTTACGTAATAATGTTATCTCGGATGAATATAAGCATTTGCTTGTTACAGAATAAGCAAAATCGCCAGACATAATGTCGGTTCTTAGATTTTTATTCATTTTTTGATAACAATTTATCATTAAAAGAATAGTATAATCAATATTATTTTATGTCAATAGTTGTTATTTATTTTAGTAAAAATTTCTACAGTCGTATTTGTGCTGCTTTCAAGGAACATCGCCTTACCTTATCGCAGGACCTTTATTTGGTGTTAAATTGGAAATTTTGTAATATTGTAATTTTTGAAAATAACGATATTGCAAAATTATTATTTTATAGTAATCTGTTTGATATGTCACAAGATAACTTAATACAATTAAAAAACAAGGAAACAGGTGAAGTTTATTACTCTAGAAAGAATCGAAAAAATACTCAGGAAAAATTAGAGTTGAAAAAATACAGTAAAAAACTTAGAAAACAAGTTGTTTTCAAGGAAGCCAAAAAATAATTTTTATGTTAAAATATTCTGAGATCTCAGAATATTGGGCTTATAGTTTCAATTGGTAAAACATCGGTCTCCAAAACCGAGGTTCCAGGTTCAAGTCCTGGTGGGCCCGCCTTACCTTATAGTTTATGGTGCTTATTGATATCACCCGGCCTTAGTTTTTTGCTTTATAATTTATTTAACTATGAAATATCATCCTGTGGTATTTTTTTGTTATTGCTTTATAATAATTATATTATTGTTTTAATTTAAATATATGGAAAAATTTGAAAATAGTATTAATCATAATGAACAACCTAATGAGAACAAAAATCGTTTAGAAAAATCTTCTGATGATAACCAAGAATTAAGCATTCAAGAAAGAATTGATAAGCTAGAGAAAGAAAGGGTAATGTTAATAGAGTGGAATAGGTCAGATGGTCACCCTGATGATTATAAAAGAATTCAGGAAGTTGAAGCTAAAATTAACGAATTGGTAAGTAAAAATTATAAAGAATCAGTAGAAGGTATAGACATTGATTTGGATTCCGTTGATGTAAATGCTGCTAGAAGTAAAATTGCACTTGATCAAGAATTATATAATCTTTATAGATTTTCCAAAAGAGTTGTTTTTTCTATGACCCTAGATGATGGTCCTGTTAAAAGAAAAGATGTAATTGCTGAAATGCTAGTGGCATTAAAAAATGACGACCAAGAACCACGTTCTATAGAATTACTAGAAAAATTAAAAAGGATTCTTAAAGAAAGTCAAAAATAGTTTTTTCGATTTTTTTCATATCTTTCTTGTTACTATCAAACCAATTAATACGCGGGTCTCTTTTGAACCAAGTCATTTGTCTCTTGGCGAACTGATGGCTCTTATTCAAAATTTTCTCTAGCATTTTTTCTTTTGTGATTTTGTTCTGTAAATATTGAGCCTGGTAGCGATATTCTAGGCCGAGTGCTTCCATTTTTTTCCAACTCAAGCCCTTTTGGTGCAATAGTCTTGCTTCCTCCAACATACCTTGACTCATTCTTTTAGTTAGGCGCTTTACTATATTTTCATGTAATTTTTCTGTTGGTAATTTCAAGCCAATTTGTAGGCAGTTGTATTTTGGCTTAGCCTTTGTTTTTGGAACTGACCCCAATGTTGTTGCAATTTCAATCGCTCTTATTAAACGAACTTTATTTTTAATGTCAATCTCCGAATATCTTTTAGGGTCAAGTTTTTTCAGTTTTCTTTGTAATTTTTCAATTGGTTCTTTTTCAAGTTGTAGTCGCAATGTTGGATTTGCTGCTACTTCCGGTAAAACAATTCCATCGACTATCGATTGGATATAAAATGCAGTACCACCCACCAAGATTGGTATTTTATTTTTAGTCAAAATTTTATCTATAGCCTTGTAAGCCTTTTTTTGATAATTGACTACAGAAAATGGTTTTTGGAGTTCTTTTCTTTTCTTATTAATCGGTGATATCACATCTAATAGGTAGTGAGGAATTCCGAGCATTTCTTTCTTTGTAATTTTTCCAGAACCAATATCGAGACCTGTATAAACCTGCCTGGAATCAGCAGAAACAATTTCACCATTGAATTTTTTTGCAAGTCTTACACCGAGGTCACTTTTACCTGTGGCAGTTGGCCCAAGTATCACTATAATCTTCGGTTTGTTTTCATTTTTAGGTTCTTTCATCAAATTTTTGTGCCGAAGGAGGGAATCGAACCCTCACCCCTTGCGAGACACGATTTTGAGTCGTG
>CAZKXE010000064.1:0-3669 GCA_964556855.1 uncultured Candidatus Saccharibacteria bacterium | reverse complement strand
ACTTTCATATAAATTAATTTCTTTTTTAAATTCTATTGTTTCATTAGCTTCATTTGTAAAAACAGCTCTAAGTGTTCCTATTTTTGATTCTCTATTTGGAAAAAAGATGCTATCTGAACTTGAATGTCAGCAGTGTCATTTACCTGATAAAAATTAGTACCAGTTTCCATGGAATTAAACCTTGATGTAAAACCTTCAACTAACCAACGAGCATAAATATTTTCAGAAATTATTTCATTATTCTCATTATAAATTTTTATTATTACATCATAAGGCCCTGATTTTATTTCATCCCAGGGTTCCAAGTTAATATTAATTTTTCTTAATTCATTATCAACTATCAATTCTTCTCTATCATAATAGTGAACTGGAGCATCTTGTCTATCATTAACGCTATAAACAGAGGTCTCGTAGAAGGCTTTTTCTTTTTCTAAATATTTTTCTAGTTTAACATTTTCATCAAGTGGTAATGTAATCTGAACATCCTGATCGGGTTGAGCCATTACACGTCCCTCCATTAGGAAACCTTCTTCTTCACCTACTATAAAATATCCATTTAATGAACCAATGTAACCACCAATTCCTTCTAAATAAATAGGCTCAGTTGTATATGCTAGGTCTGAGTATTTTGTAGTATCATCTGTCACAACAATCCTTAAAAAATAGTTTCCTGAATTAATAGATTTAGGTATTTTCAATTTCAAAACATCTTTTTTTGACGCAAATGGGTTTACTCCGATGGTTATTTCATCAATGTTTGCTACAAGTTCAAGACCATCATAAATATAACCATCCTTATTTAACTCATCTCCCATGTAAAGAGCTGTGACATATCGCAAGTCTCCAGAAAATGAATCTGTGAGATTTGTTATTTCATAATTTAAATTAAGAATAGAACTTTCAGCATCAAAGGTTGTATTTATAATTTCTAAATTTAGCGTTTTATCTGGTGACTGGGCATAGGTATTAATTCCCAGAATAAAGTTTGATAATATTAAGGCTAACAAAGTAAATAATAATTTCATAGAAACTATGCGTGGTTTTTTTATAAATTTGAATATATTTTTCATTTACTAATGATAACCTATTCAATGTGTTACCAATCTCGGTTTTCCACTAATCATGAGATAATATGAATATACCAACTCAAATAAAAAACTCCTTATTCTAAGGAGTTTTTTATATTTATTTTTTTTTTAAAAAATTATTTAATTAATTCTGTCTCAAATTTGGATTTACCACACATCGGTCTATTGATGTTTGTAATAAGTCATCAAATCTTCCTGATGCATTCAAGGCTGGTCCATAAACAGGATTTGAAATTTCACATTTTAATTTATATGAAGCCCCAGCTGTAACATTTTTACCATCATTGAATCCATTTATTAGATCACTATCTACATTAACGACATCACCTTCAGAAGTAACAATTGAACATGCTACTGGTTCAGTTGCTCGGCCGTCACTATCTATCGCTTTTACTTCTATTTCGGCTACACATTCATTATCTTCATTTGCAAGTTCAGGATCAATAGAGAAACTGATTTCAGGAATGTTTAATGGTGCGAATAAATCATCAAAGTTACCCATACACATATCAATATCAATTAACTGACCAAAATACTGGAATGAAGATTCAATTTGATAAGCTCCATAATCATTTAATGGCCCCCTAATGATTGCATCACTTCTATATGACCCGTCAGGATTTGGACTGAAAACAATTCCGTTATTCGGCAAGAATATACCTCCTTTTTCGTACGCAAAGTTATATCCTAATGGATCCAAGCTACCAGAACTATCATCAACTAGAGATTGGACTGATATCTGATCTCCAACTCTACTATTATCAAGATCACTTCTTGTATTGTTGTTAAACTGACAACTTAGCCAATCATCATTACCGTCGGGATCTGTTGTCCCTCCTCCACCACCACCTCCAGGAGGTGTTATTGGTACAAAAGGATCTCCTATGGTTGAGCAAGTTCCACTATCACTACCTCTGTGTCTTCCTTGACACACCCAACTGAATGTTCCGTCTCCTCTTGTTGTTATGGATGTTGAATCTCCAGAAGCACACCTGTTAGTAATATTACTTGGAGACGGGTAATACCTTCCATTAGAAGAACCACAGCTTCCATTAACTGGTGGTGGTGGTGGGGGTGTTACAACTTCCATCCAGTTACCGTTATCACAATACCAAGTATTGTTTCCAACATATGTCCAATGATGGTTAGTTCCAGCGAATGAATCTATTCTCGCTTGAGCATCTTCAACTGATGTATAATACTCTGTCCCTGCATAGACCATTTCTGGCTGTAGAATATACGATAATATTTTAATACCTATTTTTTGACTTAACGGCTGAGTATAAGAGACCTGGTATCCAATAAGTTCTTTAAAGGCATTAAATTCAGAGATTATTCCATCTTTATAAGATTCCTTCTGAGTTCCTAAAATAGTAACGTCGCTATCTATTAGTTCAATTGCTTTTTGATAATTCATAATTGTCACTTCATCAGCAGAAGGAAATGCATAACCATACATTCTAGCAAGGGTCAGGTATCCGTAGGATTGCTCAGGGTGAATTTCTATAGCTTTTTCAACAAGGTCAAAGGACCTTTGTATAGTTTCTTCGTTATAGTTTACACCAATTTTAATAGTATTATCAATTTCTATTTTGTATTGTGTCCAGGCAAGCCCAATCATAGTATTTGGGTCATTAGGATTATGGGTATATGATTTTTTCATATACTCTAGCGCCTGATTTATGTCTTTTTCAAAATATAAATTACCTAGACCATGATAAGCTCCCGATAAGGACCTAAAATCATCACTAACTGTAGTAATTTTTTCAAAATATTCAATAGCTTTTTCATTTTCACCATCGATAGCATAATGACGAGCCATATTCATCAGAACTTTACTGAAATTACTATCGATTGAATAAGATCTTTGATAAAAATCCATAGCCATTTCCTTGTTGCCCATTAAATCGTAAACGTGCCCTATCTGATTAAGTATAACTTCATTTTCAGGTAGTAATGACAAAGCTTTTTGGTAGATTACAAGAGCTTCTTCGAATTTATTTTGTATTTCTAGCGTATATCCTTTAGCATATAACGCTTCTACATTATTTGGGTCGTCTGCTAAAATTTGATCCAATAACAAGATAGATTGTCCTGCGTATTTTTCCTCATCAAATTTCATTGAGCCTATATTTGAAAGGATTTTAGCTTTAACAATTGTTGCTTCCGTATCACCAGGATTCTCATCAAGAAATTGATTTACTTTTCCCAAGGATTTTTCTGGGTATCCTGCACTGAAGTCATTGTAAGCTGATTCAAGACTAATTTCCTCATTTGGAATTCCTAATCTCTTGTCCGGAATTTGTTTTTGTGTGTCAAAAAATGGTTTGATTAAAAACAAAAATAAAAATAGTCCGGTTGCTAATAATATTAGTAATAATGATGCAATGATTTTTGTACTTTTATTCATAAAATATATTATACACTGTAAAAAGTATCTTACTTGATTTTTTCCACTTCTTTTTATAATTAGAGATTAATTTAGAATTGAGAATTAATTAATACAAAAAGAATGGGCCCCTTTGCTGTTCGCAAAGGGGCCCGGAAATAAGAATACAATCGACCAACCCAAAAGTTATAT
>CAZKXE010000063.1:0-3682 GCA_964556855.1 uncultured Candidatus Saccharibacteria bacterium | reverse complement strand
CTTTCTGGGAATTTTTCTGCAAATTCCTGAGTCCTAACAGACTCAGACAAATCAGCAGTCAATGCCACCACATTTGTATTTTTTTCTCCAGCCAGGGCTAGTCCGTGTCCAAAACCATTTCTGATAGGAACTCTTTCAACATCCCCATCGAACATTTTTGGATTTAAATTTTGTTGTGTTAGATTTTTATTTTCCATAATTTTATTTATTAAATTTAATGCAGATTTTTTGAATTTTTATTAATCAATTTGGTCACATTTTATCCGATTCCCAAGCGTTCTTAAATCACTCAAAGCATTTGTCGCCTCGCCCTGATTAGGGGCCTTGCCATGCCATTCTGGTAATCTTTCGAAATCGCCAATTCCCTTACCTGGAATAGTATTAGCGATAATTACAGACGGTTGATCAAAAACAGCTCTAGCCTGTCCAATAGCGTCATCAATCATTTCAAAATTATGTCCATCAATTTCCTGGACATGCCAATTGAAACTTTCAAATTTTTCTTTAATTGAATTTAGCGGCATCACATCCTCTGTATAACCATCAATTTGAATATTATTCCTATCGACAATCACAATTAGATTATGAGTTTTTTCCTTGGCCGCCATCATGATGGCTTCCCAATTTTGACCTTCTTGTAATTCGCCATCACCAACCATACAGAAAATAAATCGACTGGCTGATTTTCCAGAATCAATCCTAATCCCCAGAGCCATTCCCAGAGCCTGTGAAATCCCAGATCCAAGAGGCCCAGAGCTAGTTTCGATCCCAGGTAATTCTGTGCGGTGAGGATGCCCTTGTAAACGACTCCCTAATTTTCGTAAAGTTTTCAATTCTTCAACTGGAAAATACCCACGATGCGCCATTGTTGCGTAAAGCCCAGGACAAACATGCCCATTTGATAAAACAAATAAATCCCTTTCTGGATCGGTTGAATTCTGTGGATCATTCTTTAAACCATTATCCTCATCTGCAAAATATAAATATGTAAAAATATCAGCGAGCCCCAGTGAACCAGCGGTGTGACCAGAACCTGCTTCTAATAAAGATTCAATGATTGATTTTCTAATCTCGTTTGCTTGCGCTTGTAAATAATTAACTTTTTGATCTGTAATGTTTCCCATATGAAATTATTATAACAATAAAAAATAGCTTTGGGAGAAAATATTGAACAGTTTTACTTTGGCGCGGTCAGTTGAAGACTAGTAACGAGAGATAGCGTTTTTATTTTATCTTATTTATTTCCGTTAATAACACCGAACATGTCCTGGATAGTTTTTTTAGAATCTTGCGAATTTAAAATAGTTGAGCCGCTAGAAAATCTACTTATTCCTGCGTCAGCTAATTTGTTTAATGTTTTGAAATTAACTCCAATATCGATTCCAATTGGTAGGCTTGGTTTTGTTTTTCTGAGCAAACTAATTTTCTCTAGAACTTTTTCATCTAGAGTAACACCGTGATATCCAATTTTATCATTACCCATAAACTGCACCCCATCCAATTTTTCAATAAAAGAATCCAGGATTTCATTTTTAGTAACAGGATTTAAAGACATCACAATTTCAACATTAAAATCATCCCGTAATTGGAAAAATCTTTCTAATTCTTCGTAATCTAAATCAGCATGGTAATTTGGATCGGCCGCCATTTCAGTATATTTTTCCAAGGTCATTTCATTGGTAAAATTTTTGTCAAAAGATTCTACGTGTCCAATCAATCTAGAAACCCCAGCCATAATCCAATTTTTAGCTTCGCCAACTTGGTCCATTACCATCAAGTCAATTTCAAAATTCACCTGGTCCCAAGCTGGTAGTCCAATTTCCCCACTAACTAGGTTTTGCCATATTTCTGAATCGCCACCGTTATATGGCCAGGTTCTAGTAGGCGCAAACATTCCATCAACAACATCGATCTGGATATATTTTGAAGTGATAGCTTTTTTCACTTTATTGATTTCAGTTTCTAGATCAGAAAAACTTTCCGGCAACAGGGCTGGGATGATTTCTATTTTTATCTGGTTATCTATTTTATTTTTATTAAGATTCATTATTTAAAAGTTAGTTTGGAAATTCAAAAGTTAAGTTTAAAATTAAAGGTCGAAATTCATTTGGTCAATTTTAGCAATTCTCCTAAGATGTCTTTCTTCGCCAGAGAAATCAGTTTCTAGCCACAACTCGACAGCTTCTAGGGCTTCTTCTTTACTTAAAAATCTAGCACCCAAAGAAAGCACATTTGCATCATTATGCAGTCTAGAAAGCACAATTTCCTCGGGAACTGCCCTGTCATTTTCGGGGTCATTATCATAATTTTCAGCTGGATTGTATTGCCCATTGAAAACTACAGCTCTAATTCCGGGCACCCTATTTGCAACTATGGCTTCCCCCTGACCAGATCCTCCTAGGATAATTCCAACAGAATCACCATCAATTGCTACGTTTTTAGCAACCGGAAAAATAAAATCAGGATAGTCATCCTCTGGATCATATTCATATGCGCCATGATCAATTACTTCGTAATCTTTTTTTTCTAAAAATTTTCTAATTTCCTCTTTTAATTCGTAGCCTGCGTGATCAGACCCTATGTGAATTTTTGTTAAATTTCTCATGTCTGAATTATAGCAATTATTTAGGCTTTAAAAAACTATATTTATGGATATAAACACCATGATCCACTAAATCCAAATTGAGTACTTTGTACAAATGGTTCTCTGTTTATATCTCCAAATGAACTGTTTTGATTATAAATTACAATTACATAAGGATAACCATTTAATGAACAACCGGCCCAACCTTCATTAATACCTATACTTAAGGAATTAGGAGAATCAAAATAAAAATCCATACCATTTGTAGCAGTCCCAGAAAAATTTTGAGAACCTAATATATTTGCTCCGTAATTATCGTTATAAGTACCGTACCCATCTCTATATAGCCCATACATAACTAACCCCAAATCAGTAGTTACTGCTGTGTACCCACTATAATATGAACTCCAAATAGTACTGTTAACTAAACTCATATAATCTCCTCCTTTATCTGCAACATATTCTTCAATAGTCTGTATAATATCATTAGTTTCTGCAATGAAAGCTGTCCAAGCAGCATCTTCTGGATTTAATCCAATACTAACATATTCAAGGCTATATTCTGATGATCTAACTGCTGTTAGACCTATTGATTGTGTGTTTGTATTCAAAACTATTTGATAATCTGTACTAGTTGGCGAACTTGCGTTAGGGTCTTCTGGTATATCAGATACATAATCTGGGACTAAAACGTCTAGATTAATACAATTTGGATCAGTTACACCAAATTTACAAACATCTTGTACAGTTCCATCTATTCCAGTTGGCCAGGCTCTATTATCGATATAATATTGTTGGACTGCAGAGTGAAGGGCTCGGAGGTCTGATGCTCTTTGGGCGTTTCTAGCTTGGGCTAATTGTCGGCCTGGGTTAATGGCAACAATTACTATTCCTGCTAGGATTGCAATAATGGCTATTACCAGGAGCATTTCTAGGAGGGTGAAGGCTTTGGTGGTTTGTTTGTAATTCATTTTATTGTTTGGTGCTTCTTTGGTTTTTAATTTGAAAATCATAATTTTAATATATATATATATATATATTGATTTAATAATTTTTAATGTGTTTATTATATCAGAAATAAATATTTAGATAAATAAA
>CAZKXE010000062.1:0-3707 GCA_964556855.1 uncultured Candidatus Saccharibacteria bacterium | reverse complement strand
TAGGAAAAAGGGGATCAATGGAATTAGAAATTAAAGAAATGCTTCTGTCAGCACGAGAAGAATCTGAAAGGATTACTTCAGGAGCTGAAAAAAAATCACAGCAAATTCTTGAGGAAAGTAAAAAAGAAATAAAAAAAGCAAACGAAGAACTTCAAAAAACAAAAGATCGATTGGCTAACAAAGAGGACTTGTTAGATAGGAGACAAATTGATTTAGATGCAGAGGAAGAAGATATTAAGAATAAAAATTTAGATATTGAAAATCTGAAACAGAAATTATCTGAGGAAATAGAAAGGAAATCGATCGAACTCGAAAATGTTTCCCGTTTAACCAAGGAAGAAGCAAAGGAAATATTAATAAAAGAAACAGAAACAAAATACGAAGAGGACCTGACTATTAGGCTTCAGAAATTAGAAAATCAAAACCAGGAAAAACTAAACGACAAGGCCAAAGAAATCATTGCAACTTGTATTCAAAGATTTTCTAATTCAGTTCCAACTGAACTATTCTCTTCTGTAGTTGACTTACCAAGCGATGAAATAAAGGGTAAAATTATTGGTAAGGAAGGAAGGAATATTAAAACATTTGAGAGAGAAACTGGGGTTGATTTAATAATTGATGATACACCTTCAGTTATAACAATATCTTCTTATGACCCAATTAGAAGAGAAATTGCTAAAAAATCACTAGAGAACCTAATTAAGGACGGAAGGATACAACCAGCAAAAATAGAGGAGGCTGTTGAAAAAGCCAAGAAAGAACTTCACAAAAATATCAAAGAACATGGTGAAAAAGCAGCTTATGAATGCGGGATCTTTAACCTTGATCCAAAGGTTCTTGGTATTCTAGGAAGACTACACTATAGAACAAGTTACGGACAAAATGTTTTACAGCACTCTATAGAAATGGCTCATATATCTGCCATGATTGCAGAGGAATTGGGTGCCGATGTGAAGGTTGCTAAAGCAGGAGCCTTATTACATGATATAGGGAAAGCAGTTGATCACGAAATTCCTGGGTCGCATACAGAGATAGGAAAAAGAATTCTACAGAAATTCAATGTTAATCCAGAAATTATCAAGGCAATGCAGTCTCATCACGAAGAACATGATTTTGAAAATTTAGAATCAGTTATAGTTTATGTTGCTGATTCAATTTCCGGTGGAAGACCTGGTGCAAGAAGTGATAATGCTGATAATTACTTGAAAAGATTGGCTGATTTAGAAGCTATTGCTAATGAATTTGAACACATTGAAAAGTCATACGCGCTACAAGCAGGAAGAGAGGTTAGAATCTTTGTAAAACCTAATGAGATTACAGATTATGAATCACACAAACTTGCATCTGACGTTGCTCAAAAAATTGAAAGCGAGTTAAATTACCCAGGAGAGATAAAAGTTACTGTAATTAGAGAAAATAGAATTATAGAGTACGCAAGATAACTAGCTATTGCAAAAAAAGCCTTATTTTATATAATGAAATAGTGCTAATAAATCGTTTCAAAAGCACTATTTATAAATTAACAACTTACTCATATGAATAAAGCAAGTCTTGTAGAAAAAATTCACGAAATCCTAGGAGGAACAAAAGTTCAAGCCGAAGAAGTAGTGAGCACAATTTTTGATTCTATCGCAGGATCACTTAAAAAAGGAGAGGATGTTTCTATCGCAGGTTTTGGAATTTTCTCTGCTAAGGAGAGAGCAGCTAGAACAGCAAGAAACCCAAGAACAGGTGAAGCTGTTAACGTACCAGCTATGAGAGTACCAAAATTCAAGGCTTCTAAAACTTTGAAAGATTTAGTTAAATAGTATTTATAACTAATCAAAATAGAAAAAGCCGAATCTCATTGAGATTCGGCTTTTTTTTAAAAAAAGAACTACCCTTCCCCTTATGCGAAAGAAATGTGAAAACATTTGTCACAAAAAACATCAAGTAATGATTTTGTGACGTATTCAGCACATCTGAGATCTTTATTCCACCTGACTGCTTTAAGGCAATCGTGGCTGGATATTAAATCATGATATACTGTCCCCCAGGAAACCAGACAATGTCCATCAACTTTATGGTTGCTTGGATAAAAATCTGGATTATATCTCAGGAAATCAACGAAGTTTGCGTTAGCTAAGTGATGACCACTGTTGCGAACCACTCCGCAGATCCTGAATCCTTCGACTTTCTGTTCCCTTTGTATGCTGACGAGGCTCGAAAAAACTTTCAAGCCATCAACATAAAGGTTCCCACCAAAGAATTTAACAACTTTCTTCACCCCACCGAATCTATCGTGTTTTAACACACGAAATGATCTGTGATCACCTGGAATGCTTGGATTTATGCCGAAATCACACACAGATTCAACGCGAATCTTTATGGAATTATTTGGGTCTGTCCCAAATATCCACGGCTCAATCTCCACAACACTCTGATCATCAGTCAACTTCCTCGGCATCTTGTTCCTTACCATTTCTTCCCCCATCTATGGTTACCATTATCACACCAAACCTTTTGATGTGATGCTGTGACAATCCGTCACAACTTAAAACTAATTACAACTAATAGTTAATTTTAAGTTGTGACCGAAATGAGAAAACTGATTTTCAAAGAACTAAACCAAAAGACGCTTTATTTTTGGTTGCTGTGCGGGTAGGGAGAATCGAACTCCCGTCTTCTGCTTGGAAGGCAGACATTCTACCACTAAACCATACCCGCATATAAATAACTTAACAAAATCAAATATACCAAACTTTATTGATTTTATCAAATTTTTTCTGTTATAATTAGTAATATAAATAAATAATAAATTAATGCCTTTTTTAATTAGAATAATAATCCAAAGGATTTTAGTTGCATTTATCAGTCTTTTAGTTTTTCTAGGACTCGCACCCGAAAGTGATGTATCAGGTACTAATGTTGCGTTTAATAATAATCCTGAATTTATATCAGAATTCTTAAACGAACAGAAGGAGAATATCGATCCAAATAAAATCATAGACATAATTAATGATGCTGCTAAAAATATTGAGGAAAAAAGGTCATTAATAGTCGGAGGAACATCTGTAAATGAAGATTACGACCAAATAACTGTCAGAAATTCAGATAACAACTCTAGTGGCATATTAAATAATACTACAGGTAATCAAAATACAGATAATATCACCAGGGATGATTCGATTTATGAACTTGTTGTTGACCTATCAAGGAGCCAATTTAACACACTTGAAGATGTAGTTGTAAACATTATATGTACACACAAGCAGACCGGGTTTACTACTGCTACAGCTGGCAGTGGGGTTATTGTATCTCCTCAAGGAATAGTAATGACAAACGCCCATGTTGCACAATTCTTTTTGTTAGAAGATTCAGAAACCGCAAATATTGATTGTGGTATATATCGTGAAAATATACCAACCTTTGGATATAAGGCAGATATTCTATATCTCCCACCAAACTGGATATTAAATAATTACAAAGAAATAAACAGCCCTGCCCCACGAGGAACAGGAGAAGAAGACTATGCACTCTTACTGATAACCGAGAATACTAATCCAGTATTATCACTACCAAATAAATTTTCTTTTACCAAGATCGGTCTTGATGAAAGCGTATATAAAATACACAATCCTATTTCCATTGCAGGCTTTCCAGGCGCACCAAAGAGTCTTTTGGATTTAGCACAAGCTGGTAATTTTATGAAAGATAACAGCACTATT
>CAZKXE010000061.1:0-3707 GCA_964556855.1 uncultured Candidatus Saccharibacteria bacterium | reverse complement strand
TCGAACCTGGGACCTCGTCATTATCAGTGACGCGCTCTAACCACCTGAGCTACACGCGCATATTCATAATTAAAAAGATTATCAAATTTTTCTTGAAATGCCAAGGGTTAAATGATTACTCAACCACAGTATGTCAAAATTATACTAGAAATGTTTACTTTAATTTTGGAATAGCACAATAACAATCTATTCCAGATAATGTGTAATTCACAAATGGTCCATCACTATCCCAGGGTAAGAAATTATCTTTAGGTATAGAATCATTATACCCATTAAACCAAATGGTGTATGGTGTATTGGCCTCAGCTATGCTTCCACAATGAGAATTTATGTAAGCTGCCGGATAATCTTTATATCTAGAGTAAATTATATTATCTGGATAATCATAGAAAAAATCAAGTTTTCTAAGTGTATCTATCGGATATGCCTCAAAGGATATATAATTGTCTAAATAGGTATCTATTATGACTGACAGATAGTGGCCACCATCAGCATCACTAGGAGGAGGAAGATTATCACCTACCGGGTCGGGATAATCACCATGATATTGGTAATATAATTCTAACGCATTCTGAACTGCATTTATATCCTGAATTAATTTACTAATATAGGCTTTTTGCCTTGCTTCATTCAAACTTGTTAGAACTATTGCGGCTAAAACCCCAATAATCGCAATCACAACCAATAACTCAATCAACGTAAAACCTTTTTGATTTATTCCAGCCTTATTATTTTTTATAAATTGATTAAATTTGATTAAATTCATTTTTATTAATTTTACTCTATTCAATAGAATATATCAATCAAGCTTAATAATTCCTTGACAAATATATTTTTTGTTTTATTGTGTTATCTGGATGTTTTTTCAACATGTAAATAAGGAGGGTCTTCAGATGCCACAAGTAAAAAGCTACGACGATTGTTTAAATCGCAGCAATTTGACGGGGCTTTCACCAAGGGTGATTGCCGAAGCCCACGGAATATCAATTCCAAAAAGTCCAGAACATAAGAAAGTGGAGAAGGTTTTAACTAAAACTCCCAGACCAAAAGTCCAAGATGGATCTTCTGGCAACAACAACACGTTCTGATATCGAAATTCGAGAAGCAATTCTCAAAAATATTCTGACGAGTGCTTCGACTCAAAAGGAACGTTTTACAGTCTTGTATGAGACTATTGATGGATCCGAACTTCAGGAAATGGCTTTGCGCGAATTACTACAAAATTCAACAAGCCAAGAGGAGCGCTGGGAACTATACGAAATGGCCCCGGAATGGAGTCCAATTGAAAAGGAGATATTTGCATGCATAACGGAAAATAGCGATTCTGAATAAGAGTCGCTACATTTAAAGGGAGCTAGTTTCTAGCTCCCTTTTCTATTATAATGAATACAAGAAAAACTATTTAGCAATTCAGTTTAATTTAGAATAATCTGAATTTATCTACATTTATTTAACCTAAATACGAAAATGAAAATAAGTAAAAATCATAGCACGGCTACCAATGCCAGCAAGGAAATTATTAAAACGCTTGAAAAATCATGCTTGGTTTCTAAAATTGGATTAGGAATTATCAAAAAAACAAATAGTCAAAGCGGAAACATACGCATTAAATTTTTACCAATTTCAGGTGGAATCAAGGCTGTAGTAACAGGAGGTGGTGCTGTTCAAGATTTATATATTTATACAAAGTATCCACTAGAAATTAAATCTTTACTTAAAAAGTAAGACTACACGCTGATACAAGTATTGGGCATTGACATTTTATCTATATATGTTATTATATGGATTGATTAATAGAGCATGGTGCCCTGTTATGTACATTCAAAAATTCCTAAAAGAAGGAAGAAAAAATGAAGAAGACGGTTATGTTGGTTTTAGTTGTTTTATTTTCGGTCTCGGCCATTGCGCAAGCTCAGTGTCGAATAGGTTTTCATGGAGCAAATGTCTCCGGCGATGACCTCGAACAACCCGGAATTGGTTTCGGTGCACAAGTTGTGCTCCCAATGACCGATATGCTGGGTTGGGAAATTTCGGCAACTCGTTTTGAGGACAAAGCGGAGGACCTAAAGATCAACATAACACATGTCGCGGCAACCCTGCAGCTGTCAACTCTGGTCATAGACCAAAGACTTCGGTTGTACGGCGGACTTGGTCTGTCATTCAATTATTTCGATGCCGAGGTTAGTATACCTGGCTACACGGTTGAAATAGAATCCATGATTGGATTCCACGCCGCAGCGGGTGCTGGTGTATATCTAACAAAGGATATTGAACTGTTCGCAGAATATCGATCCGTCTGGGCAGATACAGAAGCAACTGTTCGAAATCGTTACGACTGCCAAGTCGTAAAAAGTCCTTTTGACTTTGATATCATCAGAGTTGGAATGAATTTTAACTTCTAAATAGGAAAGGCAAGGCGCGTGATACTGCAAAGTATCACGCGCTTTTTATTTTTTAAAATTTTCACTATTTTTTTTAAATTAGTTTTAGGATTTTGGGCACCTTCTATACAAAAATCAATTAAGTAAACTAAACCTTTTAACTATTGACAAATGAATATTTTTGTTATAATATAGGTATATTATGAAAAACAACAATTCTGTAAAGAAAGAAAGAAACCTTACTAATTTGGCTATATTTCCAATGGCAATTTTAATTTTATTAACAAATATTTTATTTATTAGCCCCGCAAAAACTTTTGCGCTAGCTGGTCTAATAAATGACACTATCCAGATTATGGAGGAAACAGAAGGATCAAGCCAAGGTTCTTCAAGTTGTTCATCTGGTAGCTGTTCGTCAGGTTGTACTATAAACTGTTCATCAAGCGGATCATTAGCTGATCGAATTAGTACAACTATATCTGATATGCAGACTAGTACTAACTCATCCAACACATCAGGTTCTTCATACAATCCTACATATTCATCTGTCCCATCATCATGTCCTTTTTCTAGTAGTTCTGACAGATATGTTGTTAATCTAGGAACAGGAATAAGGGCCGACTTAACTCAATCAAGATCTAGATTTACTGTAAATTCAAATATTCCTGCTGGAAATTATAATATAAGAGTCTTTACATGGGATGGTCATTCAGACAATGGCGGACAAAATCAGACCCACGAACAAGCTGTTTTGAGATTGTATGATTCATCAGGTTCAACTTTATATACAACAAGTAGAACGCAAGATATTCCTAACAGTTCAAATAGTATTATCTCAACTGTAGCAACTAATGTTAGTATTGATCAAAGAATTAGCGAGATTTTAGTTTTTCATCCAGAATACCAATCAACTAACCCAGAAAGTCTTGTTCCTGTTTGTGCTGAATTTAGAAGGATTGCAGATCCTGTCATAGACAATGATGATCTTGAAGTTCAGTGTGAAGTATCAAGAACCAGAATCAACGAAGGTGATATAGTAGAATTTGAAGCTGTGGTCACAGGCGGAGACTCCCCTTATGAATACGAATGGGATGGAGATATTTCAAGCTCAAGAAGTGATTTTGAAGTCGAATTTAATAATGAAGGTAACTATTACATTGATGTTACGGTTACAGATGATGATGGTAATACCGCTTTTGATTCTTGTCCGGTAATAGTTGTCGACGAGGAAGATGATTGGGATGATGACGACCTTGATATTCAGTGTGTTATATCAGACTCAACAATCTATGAAGACGACTATGTCACAATCGAAGTTGAAATAGA
>CAZKXE010000060.1:0-3727 GCA_964556855.1 uncultured Candidatus Saccharibacteria bacterium | reverse complement strand
TAGAAGAAATAGACCCTAGTGATTATATTAAATAAACTGAAAAAGGGTAAAAAACACCTAATAAAAACCTCTTTAGTTAAGCGTTATTTGCATCTTTTATTAATAATAAGAGTTAATTTGATATAAATTAATATACACCTAATTTTCATGTTAGAATGAAATGATCATGACTCAGGAAGAAGCTCTAAAAATTTTAAAAGCAGGTAAGAATGTTTTTCTGACAGGACCGGCTGGTTCGGGGAAGACTTTTGTCTTGAAAGAATATATACAATATTTGAAGGATAGAAATATTAATGTGGCCGTGACGGCATCTACTGGTATTGCTGCAACCCATTTAGGAGGGGTGACGATTCATTCATTTTCTGGAGTTGGAATCAATGAGGAATTATCTGCTTATCAAATTGATCAATTGACCCAAAAGGAAACACTGGCAAAAAAAATCCAAAAAACCAAGGTCTTGATTATTGACGAGGTTTCCATGATCAAACCAAAACTTTTTGATTCTTTGAATAGATTGATCCAAGAAATCAAAAGAAATGAGGAAGATTTTGGGGGAATGCAGGTAGTTTTGTCAGGAGATTTTTTTCAATTGCCACCTATTACTAGATTCGGGGAGGAAACTATGTTTGTTGATAGTTCAGAAACTTGGCGCAATATGGATTTAAAAATTTGTTATTTGAAAGAACAATTTCGACAAACTGATGATCACTTAACAAAAATTTTAAATCAAATTCGATCTGGTCAAGCCCCGAGAGAACTTTTACAGGAATTAGTAGAGCAGAGTTTGAAGAAAGCAAAAAAAGTAAATGATGTGGACGGCTTGGATAATTTTGAATTGTATACTCATAATATTGATGTTGACGAAATTAATGAAAAATCTTTGGCATTAATTGAGTCAAAAGAATATGTTTTTGAAGCTGAAACTTCTGGTAGACCAATGGTTGCTAATGCAATTATAAAAGGAATTCTTGCCCCCGAGGCCCTGAAATTAAAAAAGGGGGCTGCAGTCATGTTTGTTAAAAATAATTTTGAATGTGGTTATGTGAATGGGACTCTGGGAAAAATCGTCGGATTTGATGAGGGTCTTCCAACAGTTGAAACTTTTGACGGAAAAATAATTACGGTTGAAAAGTCAACTTGGGAAGTAGAGGAAGATGGTTCTATTATTGCCAGAGTAACCCAGATACCTTTACGGCTTGCTTGGGCTATTACGGTTCATAAAAGCCAAGGAATGAGCCTTGACCGTGCCAGAATTGACCTCTCCAAGACTTTTATTGCCGGTCAGGGTTATGTGGCCTTGTCTCGTTTAAAAAACATAGAAGGGCTTGATTTGGTTAGTTTTAACGATAAGGCCTTGGAAATTGATCCTTATGTTTTAAATTTGGATATTTACCTACAAAAAGAATCAGAAAAGTGGCGCCAGGTTATTAATCGATTTTCTGAAAAGGAAATTGAAAAAATGTCAGCTGATTTTCTAAAAAACAATGGAGGCATTATAAATGAAAAAGAAATCAAAAAAAATCAAGCCCGAAAAAAAGAAAAGTCTGAATCAAAAGGAAGAGATAAAAAACCATCTCATGAGTCAACTTTAGATTTGGTTAACCTGGGTTGGAATTTGAATCAGATAGCCGAAGAAAGGGGACTTAAAAAAGAAACAATAGTTAGTCATTTGGAAAAAATTAAAGAAGGAAAATATTTTAATGATCGCCAATGGAAATTGAAAATGAAAGCTTTTAAACCAGACACAAAATCTATTTCCGAAGTTAGAAAGGTTTATAAAAAAGAATTAAAAAAAGTTGGTGATGCTAACAAAATAAAATTAATAAATCTGTACCGGAATTTAGGAGGGAAATATGATTTTGAGAAAATCAGATTAGTTATTTTGTTTATTTAATTTATTTTAGTACTCTCAAATCTGTTAATATTTAAATAATAATAATGACAATGAAAATTGATAAAATAGAAAGAGTAAAAAAGATATTTTTTGAAACAGATAGCCTAGAAATTTCATTTAATGATCTAGATGATAATTTGCTGGACAATTTTAATAACAATTCTAGTCCTGTAATTTATTGGCTTACGAGAGAAATGAGAGCTAAAAATAATTGGTCTCTAATTTTTGCAAAAGAAATTGCTGAATTAAAAAATGCACCACTGTGTGTTGTTTATAATTTAATTGAAAACAAAAATCCTAAAAAACTGCAATTTGAAATCGACGGATTGATATGCTTAGAAAAGGAATTATCTAAATATAATATTCCACTTAAAATTTTTTATAATAAAAATCACGAATCGGCTATCAAGGAAAATATTAAATTTTATAAGGATTTAAGGATAGGATATTTGATAACTGATTTTAACCCTTTAAGAGAATTTCAAAATCAAATTATTAAAGTTGCCAAAAAACTTCCTAAAATTAATTTCTTTGAAGTCGATTCTCATAATATTATCCCTGCTAGGAATATATCTAATAAACAGGAATTTGCAGCTAGGACTTTTAGGCCAAAAGTATATAAAAATATTGAAGAATTTTTAAACCCTTTTCCAAAAATCAAAAAACAAAATGATTCTTTGGGAATAAAATTCTTTAAAAGTAAATTACCAAAATATTTTTCAAAAGATTCACCTCTATTAAATTTAATTACTAATAAAAAATACAACTGGATTAAGGAAGGGGAAATTAACGCTAGAAAAAATCTAAAAAAACTTATAAATAATAATTTCAATAATTATTTTAGCGATAGAAATGACCCAAATTTGAAAGGTCAGTCGGATCTATCCCCGTATCTACATTACGGAATGATTTCATCCCAAGAAATTGTTTTGGCTTCTACAAAAAAAGCAGACATTTCAATTTCGAGGATGATGTCTAGTTCTAGAAATAGGGCTAAAAATAATGAAGTTAAAAAAGCTGCTGAAAATGATCACTTAGGAGCTTTTCTAGAAGAACTGATTGTGAGAAAAGAATTGTCCGATAACTATTGTTTATATAATAAAAATTATGATAACCCGGCAGGCTTCCCAAAGTGGGCGGCTGATTCTCTGTATCATCATTTAAAAGATAAAAGAAAATATGTTTATTCGCTGGATGAATTTGAAAAAGGTCAAACTTATGACAATCTGTGGAATGCTGCGCAGCTGCAGATGGTTAATTATGGGAAAATGCACGGATATATGAGAATGTATTGGGCTAAAAAAATTTTAGAGTGGACAAAAAATCCGGTAGATGCAATTCAAATAGCAGCTTATTTGAATGATAAATATGAATTAGATGGGCTCGATCCAAATGGTTACGCTGGTGTAATGTGGTCAATTGGTGGAGTTCACGATAGGCCTTGGTTTGATAGGCCTATTTTTGGAAAAGTTAGGTATATGAATAAGAATGGCTGTAAGCGGAAATTCGATGTTGATTTGTATATTAAAAAAAATCTATAATTAATTGCCATAGTTGTCCTGATCAGTATTATCAATAAAAATATTTATGCTAAACTAAAATGCATTATGGATACAGAAAACAATAGCAGGGAAAGAAAAATTGAAAACTCTAAAAGAATTCTGGGAATTGATTACGGTACCAAAAGGGTTGGTATAGCGATGTCCGATACTGATGGACTGATGGCTTTTCCAGATGATGTTTTACCCAATGATTCTAAACTGATAGAAAAAATTGCTACGAAAATTAAAAATAATCAGATTAAAAAAGTAATTATTGGAGAATCTAAAAATT
>CAZKXE010000059.1:0-3839 GCA_964556855.1 uncultured Candidatus Saccharibacteria bacterium | reverse complement strand
AAAAGAATTGGAAACTTATTTCGTTTGGATGGGGGAGTGGGATAATTCGTTACGAGATAAACTATTGAAAAAAGCAGACACGGAAGGATTCCTTGATAGAATCATCCTTATTGGTTTCGAGAGTGACCCATCGATTTTTTTTGCCGGTGCAGATTTATTTTTATTAACTTCTCGGCAAGATCCGTTTCCTTCGGTTGTATTGAATGCGATGGATTGTGGCATTCCTGTGATAGCTTTTGATAAGGCAGGGGGCTCACCAGAAATACTAGCAGGACAACAAGGCGTTGTTGTTCCATATTTAAATATTGACTTAATGAAGAAAGAAGTTCTTTGTTTATTAACCAATAAAGAATTATATAAAAATATTTCTGAGCATTCAAAAAAAGCTGTGAGAGAGAAATTCATCTTTGAAGATTATGTAAAATTTTTGCTTGATCAGATATCGGGGATAAGGGGAATATCCTTAAGTAAAACTTTTTCTAGGAAATTTAAGGTTTCAGTTATTGTTCCAAACTATAATTATGAAAATTTTCTAACAGAAAGGCTTCAGTCAATTATTAATCAAACATATAAACCATTTGAAATAGTTTTTTTGGATGATAATTCACAGGACAATAGTATTCAGTTAGCGGAAAAAATATTATCAACATCTAGAATATCATACAAAATAATATCTAATAAGGTAAACCAGGGTTGTTTTAGCCAATGGGCTAAGGGTGTAGGAGAAGCTTCTGGCGATTTAATTTGGATAGCAGAAGCTGATGATTCTTGTGAGCTGACGTTTCTTGAATCTTTAGTTTCTAAATTCGAAGATCCGGAAGTTGGTTTGGCTTATTGTCAATCAGCAAGGATGAATGAATCTAGTGAAAAACAAGAGACATATCTCTCTTGTTTAGAGACGACTGCTGAACATGATAATCGATGGAGAACAGATTATGTCAATAGCGGAGCAGATGAAATACGTAATTATATGGTTGTTAAAAATACACTTTTCAATGCGAGTGCTTTGATAATGAGGAAAGATTTGTTATTCAAATTGAAGGAAGATATCGGCGGTGGATTTAAGCAAGCGGGAGATTGGTATACCTATGTGAAAATTCTACAGAATTCAAAGATAGCTTTTTGTGCTGAAACTTTGAACTATCATCGTTATCATAGTAAAAATATAGTATCTCGATCAGGGCAAATAACTGATGATAAGGCCAGGCAACTTGTTTCTGAGTCACTGGATATCCAAAATATGATTACTTCTCAATTTTTGATTAGTAAAAAACGACTTGCTCAATCATTTGAACACACAAAATTAGTTTGCAGGAACAACCTGAGAAGAGAAATTGATACCTTTCCTGAGTATTTGAGTAAGATCAGTATATTTGATGAGAAGAAATATTTTCAAAAGAAAAGGATTCTCTTCTTTTCTACTAATGATAATTGGGGAGGAAGTGAGGTGAGTTGTGCTGGGTTGGCAAGAAAGTTTTCGCAAGAGAATTACTTTGTGGGACTCTGTATGAAAAAACAGCACCCTCAACCAGAAATTATTAGAGAAATTTCCTGTGAAAAACAGATAGCTTTACTTGAAAGATTGGACAACGGAGATTATTGTAAATCGAGTGATGTGAGGGCCTTTATTAATAATTTTGAGCCAGATTTAGTTTTTATCTCTCAAGGACATATGTTCGAAGGAAGGGAGATGATGCTCTGGTGTCAGTCTAATGGATATGATTATGTTAATTTTATTCCTTTAATAACTGAGCAACATGTAGAAATAATAAATCCTGATAAAGAATCTCTTTTCGAAAATAGAAAATTATTAGGAGAATCTAAAATGATTTTTTCTGACAATAGGCCAGCACAAAAGTTATTGGAGAAAATTTTTGGAAGAAAATTCGATAATTTTTTAGTGATCAGAAACACCTTTGATGTTCCTTACAATCAGACACCTCTTTGGGAAGAAGATACGGATGGATTTTTCAAATTGATATTTATTGGACGATTATATTTTTTGCACAAAGGATTAGACTTGTTGCTAGAAGTATTGGCTATGAAGAAATGGAAAGAACGACATTTACAGATTATTGCTTTTGGTGAAGGAAGTGATAGAGATGCAATAGAAGAATATATTGAATCGAAGAACATCAGAAATTTTCTTTTGCGTGGATATACAAACGATTTGAAGAGAGAAATAATAAAATGTCATGGAATAATTTTTCCTTCGAAAATGGAAGGAACACCAATTTCTCTCGTCGATGCTATGTTGTGTCACAGAATGGCAATTATTACACCAGTAGGAGGCATGACAGAATTCATAAAAGATGGAGAAACAGGATTTGTGGCCGATGCTCCGACAGCAGAAGCTATTGATAGCTGTATGGAGAGAGCTTGGGAAAGACGATATGAATGGCAGAAAATCGGTGAAAATGCAGGAAGGGAGGTACGAAATTTAGTCCCGGAATTTCCTCATAAGCAATGTGTAGAGATTATTGATAAAATTTTAAATTAAGAGATAATTTTTTATGAAGAAAGATGAAATTATCCCAAAAATCATGGTTCTCGGCGCCGATGGTTTTATTGGGAATAATTTAATAAAATCATTATTGAATGATGAACAATATTCGATAAGAGCTTTCGATTTGTTCAAGGATGGGACGTCTAGAAATCTAGAGGATATCCGTGATCAAATTGAAATATTTCAGGGGAACTTTCTGAATAGAGACGATTTATCGAGAGCTTTGATCGACGTTGATTACGTGTTTCATTTCATCTCTCTGACAACACCGGGTTCATCTATGAATGATCCTCTTATTGATGTAGATACAAATATAAAAGGCACGATTGTTTTGTTAGAGGAATGTGCAAAAGCGAAAGTCGAAAAAGTTATTTTTTCATCTTCTGGTGGCGCAATCTATGGGGACTCTCAGAGAATGCTTGTCAGTGAAGAAGATAGTACAAGTCCGATTTCTCCCTATGCTATATCAAAATTAACGATAGAGAAATACTTGGAATACTTTAGGATTCATAGTGGTCTTGAATATTTAATCCTTCGTTATGCAAACCCGTATGGACCTGGTCAAAATGTTGTTGGTAGTCAAGGAATAATTCCTATTTTCCTGAATCTTATTGACCAGAAGAAACCTATAACTATATTTGGCGATGGACAGAATGTACGTGATTATATTTATATTGATGATCTGATAAATATAACAAAATTACTTTTCCTCAAAAGAACGAAGTATCATGTTTACAATGTGGGGAATGGCAATGGCGTCAGTATAAATGATGTAGTCACCGCAATAGAAGATGCTGTCAGGGAGAAGATTCACATAAATATCGAACCAGCGAGAAATATCGATGTCAAAAGAATCGTTCTTAACACAAGTCGTGTTTCAGATGAAATCGGGAATATTCCGAGAGTGACACTCGAAGAAGGGATTTCTAAAACTTGGAAATGGTTACGTAATAGAGGAGATAAGAACTAATCTCCCGTCCTCTTAAATAGGATAAGAGTTTTATTCAAGAGGAGCATTACAATAACTGTATATAGTGGCATTATCGGAAAGAGGTATCTCGGTTGAACTCCAGACCATGATGAGATATCCAATAAGGCGAATAGCAACATTCTTGTCAGAATCACGAAGGAGATGAAGAATATAATCATTGAGAGGCTGTCTATTTTTTCTTGCCTCTTTTTTATAACATAGACGAGAAGAAGGGGAATCGTGAGAATCGATAAGAATAGTACTATTTTTCCGTAATAAATCCATACCGTATGTCTTATTTTATCGATAATATTTTCAGGATTACTTAATTTTTGAAATTTTTTATTTTCAACTGTTACAATA
>CAZKXE010000058.1:0-3896 GCA_964556855.1 uncultured Candidatus Saccharibacteria bacterium | reverse complement strand
AGAATTAAATAATAATTATGATAAGTATAAAAAAATGCTGAAGAATATTTGGTGGTAAATATTATTTGCATTATTGTAATAAATAATCATGATAAAAAGTATAATTCAAACTCGAAATCAATTAGTAGAAAAAATGAAAATTGTTTACCAAGATAAGTACACCCCAAACACTGCACACTCTTTAGACAAGATTAATAATCGGTTCTAAAATTGGTGTGTATGATATTCTTAGGATTAAGAAAATTTAATTATGCAAGAAATAGAAAATCTAGAAATAAAAATATTGAAAGGAGAATATCGTAAAGATGAAAAACAACTAAATGAATTATTATCAGATGATTTTGTTGAGTTTGGTGGAAAGGGAATTGAATATAATAAACAAGAAATAATCCAAGCTCTACTAAATGAAAATAATATTGAGTGGGATTTCAGAGACATGAAGCCCAAGAATATAACTGATAATGTTGTGATGATAAATTATATTGCTATTAAAAAAGAAAATGACTCTATCACAGAATCTTTAAGAACTTCTATTTGGAAAAAGTTCGGTAGTAATTATAAGATGATTTTTCATCAAGGAACTAATATAATTAAAAATATGGAATTAGATACCAAAAAACAACCATCGTTCAAAATAGATTTTCCTAAAATAGGTGATGAAGTCGATTTGGCCCCAATGCATATTCAATCTTGGAAGGAGACTTATGTGAATCCAGAATCGGGTTTAACTGAAGAAATGGTTGATGAGAAACTTGGACATATGTTAACTAATACTGATTTTCGTCGAAATACAATTTCTGAAGCTATAAAAAAACCAGATGAGGTTTTATATAGAGTTGTACGAAATAACAATAATCAAATTGTGGGCTTTATACATGGATCAAAGCATGAAGAATTTAATGAACTTGATGCAATTTACTTACTTAATGAGGTAAAAGGATCTGGGGTGTCTGGAAAACTAATGAAGGAATTTCTAGATTGGATAGATAAAAGCAAGCCCATACACCTTGAAGTATTTTCGTGTAATGAAAGAGCTATTAATTTTTATAAGAAATATGGATTTGTAAAAACAGATAAACCTGTACAGATATGGAAAGATACATTACCTTTTATTGAAATGATTAGACCTACTGAAGAGGCTAAGTTATAAATATACTACGTACAGAAAAGGAATTTCAACTCTTATTAATAAACATAAAAGATAATTTTCTACTCATTAATTTAATTTCTTTTGAAGAAAAGTTATTATGCTATTTTTGGTGGTGGGCTAGAGGAAAATGAAAGATATCACAGAAAAATAAAGAAATATTCGGTGATTTGAATTAATTTGGTAAAATAAATTAATGAACAAAACCAACGAATTCTCATTTATATTAAAATCTTCGCAATATGGTGTAGGTGTTTTTGCTACACACGATATAGTTAAAGATACACCACTTAGATTATTTAGTGATGATAATGCTTTTAAAAATAGAATTAGAATTATTGATAAAAATAAAGTTGAAAAAGAATTTCTTGATTATTGTATTGAATTCAACGATAAGGTTTATGCCCCAAAAGATTTTGGATGTATGGAAATTGGTTGGTATTTAAATCACTCAAAAAACTCTAATGCTTATCATAAAGATTATAATTGGTTTGCGAGTAGAGATATAAAAGAAGGAGAAGAAATTTTAATTGATTATAATTCTCTTGGAGAGCCAGGAGAATCAAAAGAAGAATATTATAAAAATTAATATGAAACAATTATTATTTGAAACAAAATACTGGGAAGTATATTTGGTTCCTGATCAAAAATATTTAGGTCGCTCTTTGGTTATTTTAAAAAGAGATTGTGAACATCTGTCAGAAATTTCTAAAGAAGAGTCAGAAGATTTTTTTGAAATAGTTAAGAAAACAGAAGGGCTGTTTAAAGAAAAATTTAATGCAACGATGTTTAATTGGACTTGTTTGATGAATAATGCTTATAAAAAAGCAAATTCAGAAAAACCACAAGTACATTGGCATTGTAGGCCAAGGTATGAAGAGGTGGTTGAATTTGAAGGTAAGACTTTTTTAGATCCAAATTTTGCTCATCATTATTTAAGAGGAAAAGAGAATGAAAAAAATGTCTCTGACGAATTTTTACAAAAAATGATAGATTTTTTAAATGAATGATAATTACTTTATGGTCCGAGAAGAGATTTTTTAGTTAAAGAATTAAAATAGGATAAAGGCGTAAATATTCAAAATAACCAGTCTTTTTAGGTGTGTCGTATTTGTCGCATTTGCAAAGTATTAAATACTCAAAAAATTGGCATTTGTTGGCATTTGGGACAGTGACCGAGACGGGTGTTTTGTGTCCCATTTGCCCCATTCATAAAATGACCCTATAGACCGAGACACGTCGTATAAGTAGTAGAAGTGAACCCAAAAGGCTTTGTGGTGTCTTGTGTTTGAAGTTCACGACCTAAGTAGCTCACATTTGATCTGTACCCCAAAAAGTGGACACAGGTAGTCTCAAAAATACTAAATAGCACTTTACAAAAATAGAAAAAATTTTTGTTCCTAAAAAAACGAGATATTTTTACCTAAGAACAAATATAGTAAAAGCGATGAAGAAAATAATTGCGGCAACGAGATACAAAATAGATCTCTTTCTTTTTAAGGAATAACTATCAGGCATCAATTGATATAACCAAGTTTCTATTTTTCCGGTTTTTATATTTTTTTCTCCAGTTTTGCTTGTGTGGAGCTCCTCTTCGGCTTCAAAGGTTACATCGTTGCCGCCTAATCTTTCGTCCATTTTTATTTTTTCATTTTGATCCATGCTCATATTATACAACAATTATAAAAGCTTACTAATTTTGTTTCAACCAGATGTAGATATCTTCTAATGCTTTGACAGCATCTCCGGCTGCGATGTTATTTTGATGGTATTTAACGTTTGTAACATCCCCGGCTGCCCATACACCATTTTGGCTAGTTCTCTGCGTCCATGGGTCAATTTTGATTGTTTTATCATCATCTAAGTCAACTATATCAGCAATAAAAGAGTTTGCAGGAACGGCACCGATTTCAACAAAAATTCCTTCAACACTCATTTCTTTTTCTTCGTCTGATTCTTTGTCCTTATATTTGAAACCTGAAACAAATTTATCGCCTAAAATTTCAGTAATATCTACATTTAATAAGAAATTAATTTTAGGATCTTTTTCCAATGCTTGAACAGTCACAGGATCACCACGAAATTCATCACGACGATGAACGATAGTTACAGACTTTGCATAAGCAGCCAACTGAGCGGCACTCTCCAATGCAGAATTTCCACCACCGATAACAGCTACATCTTTATCAGAGAAAAGAGGCCCATCACATGTAGCACAATAGGTAAGTCCTTTATGTTCAAGCTCGTCCGCTCCTTTGACCGGAAGGCGACGACGATTTGAACCGGTTGCTACTAGTATTGATTTTGTTTCAAATTTATCACCTTTTTTTGTCTTTATTTTGAAACCGTTGTCTGTTTTCTCGACTTTCTCGACTAGCTGACCTTTTTTGAGATCGACATATTCACCGGCGTAGGCTTCTAAATGTTTTTCTAATTTATTTGCAAGTTCTTGGCCAGAAATATTAATATCACCAATCCAGTTTTCAATTCCGTCAGATACAATGCTTTGTCCGCCAAATTTATCGGCAATAAATAAAGTTTTAATTTGTTTACGAGAGGCGTAAACTCCGGCAGCAACTCCTGCTGGTCCGCCACCTATGATTGCTAGTTCATACATAATGATTTTTAATTAATTGTTAATAATTTCTTACATTGTATCAGATTTAAATAAAATGCAAAACACCCTTATAAAAATTCTATCGAGTTCCTCCGCAGACCTGCGGTGTCAATGGCTTTATGCCTTGACGCA
>CAZKXE010000057.1:0-3982 GCA_964556855.1 uncultured Candidatus Saccharibacteria bacterium | reverse complement strand
GGTTTACTAAATAATTTATTATGAGAAAAGTTACCCCTTTATTATTGTTTTTGCTTTGTGCAAATGTTGTTTTTGGGCAGTTTAGTGGAGATCAAGACATTACTTATTCTGCTTATGCAGAGAAGGTGTTTAGTGCTGATATTGATGGAGATGGAAATATGGATGTCCTTTCGGCTTCTAGTAGAGACAATAAAATTTCTTGGTATAAAAATCTAGGAGGTGGAAATTTTGATCGGGCAATTGTAATATCTTCTAATGCCATGGGAGCCTTTAGTGTATATGCTGCTGATTTAGATAATGATGGCGATTTAGATGTTCTTTCAGCTTCAGAAGATGATAATAAAATAGCATGGTATGAAAATTTAGGAGGAGGAGTATTTGGTAATGAAAAAATTATTAGCCTATTAGCATCTGGTGCTCGAGATGTCAAAGCTGCGGATATTGATGGAGATGGAGATTTGGATGTTGTTTCAGCAAACATGGGAAGCACAGTAGGTATTAGTTGGTATGAAAATTTAGGAGGTGGTAATTTTGGCCCTCGACAGACTATTACTACCTTGGCAAACGGTGCTAATACTGTATTATGCATAGATTTCGATGCAGATGGAGATATTGATGTTTTATCTTCATCAACTTATGATGGTAAATTAGCATTATATGAAAATTTAGGAGGTGGTAGTTTTGCCACTCAACAGGTTTTGGCTGTAAGAAACAATGCAAAATCAATAGCTGTTGGTGATTTGGACGGAGATGGTGATTTGGATATTGTAGGTGCAGGTGATGGGTTTGTTCATCTTTATGAAAATCTAGGAAACGGTTCATTCACTTTTAGGATTTCAATCCCTCAACCGAAAGTAAATTGTGTATATTTAGAAGACATAGATTCGGATGGTGATTTGGATGTTTTTGTTGCTAATTCAGAAAATGATAAAATAGCTTATTATGAAAACATGGGAAACTGGTCTCTTGCTGCTGAGGTAATAATTCATTTTAGACAAGGCGCTTCAAATTATGCAACAAGTGTTTATGTTGCAGATATAGATAATGATGGTCTAAAAGATGTTTTATCTTCATCTAGTAATAACTCTTATAATGTTTCTTGGTATAAAAATTTGGGTTTAGGAAATTTTGGTGTAAGAAAATACATATCGAGTCCACCATTGAGGGTTAGGCAAAACTACCTTTCAATTACTGATTTAGATAATGATGGAGATGTAGATATACTTTTTTCTGGTCAATTAATAGGAGGTAGTTTTATAGGGTGGTATGAGAGTCAAGGAGGAGGAAGTTATGGCACTCATAAGATGATTGATGACACCACAAATTCATTATATGCTGTTTGTGCTAGTGATGTAGATAATGATGGGGACATGGATGTACTAGCAGCAAGTTATACTGGGTATGAAATTTTTTTGTATAAAAATTTAGGTTCAGGAACATTTGGACAACGACAAATGATTTTATCTGCTGCATATCCTATTGCTATCGTTCCTTCTGATGTTGATAGCGATGGTGATCAAGATTTAATTATATCACAGCTAGACGTAGGAGGATTACTTTATGATAGAACAGTAATCATTACAAACTTAGGGGGAGGAAACTATTCAAATATTGTAGTTATTGCAAATTCTAGTTTTAATAGTATTCATGTTGTAGATATTGATAATGATGGTGATGAAGATATAATTGGTGCTAGTGGGAATACAATGAGCTTGGGCATTAATAATGGTGCAGGATCTTATGTATGGCAACCTATTAACAATTCTTATGGAGTTAGATCAATTTACACCTTTGATATTGATAATGATGGTTTAAAAGATATTGTCACAAGTGCTAAAGAATCTAATAATACTGTTAGAATAGCTTGGTATAAAAATTTAGGTGGAAATACGTTTACAAGGTCTTCTATTGCTACTAATGTACCTGATTCTCGACATGCATATGCAGGTGATATTGATGGTGATGGAGATATTGATGTTTTTTCTGCTGGAGGGGATTACCCCAGTCCTGGAGAGGTTTCTTGGCATGAGAATCAAGGAGGAGGAAATTTTATCGGGAATTCAAAAAAACATACTTTTTTAAGTCAAATAGAATATTCTACAACATTTGTTAACCTTGTTGATATTGATAATGATGGAGATTTGGATGTTCTATCAAATCCTTATGAACTAACTGTAAATGAAAACTATTTTTACTTCCCAAAATTAAAAGGTAAACTATTTTTTGATGCAAACCAAAATGCTGTATTAGATACAAATGAATTAGGGTTTAATAATTTTAAGGTGAAACTTCAGCCTCATGGATTGTATTCTTATAGCAACATTAATGGTAACTATGAATTTGCAGTAGATACAGGTACTTACACTGTGACTTACCAGTCAAATCCTTTATGGAGTTTGACAACAGATTCTAACTCTTATACTCGTTCATTATCAATATCAAACCAAGCATATGATAGTTTAAACTTTGGCTTTTATCCAGATAGTATTGTAACCTTACTTAACCCAGAATTAACTGGAGGAATGCCTAGGTGTAATGAAGTGATAAATTATTGGATTAATATTAATAATATTGGTACAAATACTCCTTCGGGTATTGCTCATCTACAATTAGATGATTCGATTGGTTATGTAGGTTCAACTATTATTCCCGATTCTATTATAGGTCAGAATATATATTGGCATTACGATAGTATTAATTATTTTGATGATACTTTGTTTGCCTTAACTGTTTTTATGCCTCCTTTTACGAGTATGGGAGATACACTTACTTCTTATTTAACAGTTTATGAATTAGATGGAATTGGAAATGTTATTTATTCAAATATAGATACATTAAACCAGATATTAGTGTGTGCTTACGACCCTAATGATAAATCTATAGATCCCATTGGAATAAGTACTCAGGGATATGTGCTTAACGACACAAAAATGGAATATTTAGTTCGATTCCAAAATACAGGAAATGATACGGCAAAAAATGTGATGATTAGAGACCAATTAGATACTGATTTAGATTGGAGTACAATGTACCCTGTAGCTAGTAGTCACCCAATGCAAGTATGGATAGAACAAGATGGTGAAGCTATATTTAATTTTGAAAACATAATGCTTCCAGATAGTGGAGCTGATTTTATTGGTAGTCAGGGTTTTGTAAAGTTTGTTATTGATATGAAGCCAAATTTAATACAAGGAACAACATTATTAAATGAAGCACATATTTATTTTGATTTTAATCCAGCTGTTATTACAAATAGGACGTTAAATACAATTTATGATTGTAATTATACTCCTTTTGAATTTAACCACTCTACTACTTGTTATGGAGAAACTCTAACAGCTTATTCCTCAGAGGGAATGTTAAATAATTATTTATGGGAAATCGATACTCTTTTTTCGTCAACTAACGATTCGTTAATATGGTTTGCAGATACTATTGGTACATTTAATTTAAAATTAAGAGTTACTAATGAGTTGTGTTCTAATGATACCAGTATAAACATAACAATATTACCAACTATACCCTTGACTAATATAAACACAACTATTTGTTCTAATGATAGTATTTTCCTTCAGGGGGCTTACCAATCTTCAGCAGGAACCTACTATGATAGTTTGCAAACGATTAATGGTTGTGATAGTGTATTATCTACCACTCTTTTTATTAATCCAGTTTATTTATCAAATACTAACGACACGATATGTCAAGGAGATAGTATTTTTCTTTATGGAGAATACCGAAGTTTAGCAGGAGTTTATTACGATAGCTTACAAACCATCAATGGTTGTGATAGTGTATTATCAACTGTATTAGTAGTAAATTCTTCTTTTTTATTTACTCAGAATCAATCTATCTGTCAAGGCGACAGCGTGTTGGTTTATGGTAACTATCAAAGCGTAGCAGGTGTATATTATGATAGTTTGCAATCCATTAATGGTTGTGATAGTGTGCTATCTATTACTCTCTCCGTTAACTCTGTTTA
>CAZKXE010000056.1:0-4050 GCA_964556855.1 uncultured Candidatus Saccharibacteria bacterium | reverse complement strand
TTTTCAAGTTGAAAATTAGCTGAAAAAAATCTCTTTTTACTCTTTCCTTGATTTCTTTATAATCAATAGAATCATCAGACTGTTCTAATGAAACTATTTTAAAATCATCATTTTTCAATTTATTAATTAAGTCAGTAACATCTTCGTTTTTTATATATTCTCAATTCAAAGTTTTTTCTGAACCCAATGCTACTTTAGAAAAATCCTTCCTTTCCCTTCCAAAACGATCAAGTGGAGTTGGAGTTGTCCCGATTAAATAAATTTTATTGATTCCGATTGCATCAGATGTACGGAAAATTGAACCCACATTAAAAACGCTGCGGATATTATCTAAAATTAAAACTTTGCTGATTGTTTTATCAGCCTTATCAACTATTAAATTTTTGTCAGATTTTTTCATCAAAAATCAGAATTAAAATTGTCCGTCCAGCAGGACTCGAACCTGCGACCCTCTGCTTAAAAGGCAGGTGCTCTACCATCTGAGCTATGGACGGATAAGGTAAAATAATTTATAACATTTTTAATTTACGAAATCAACACTCTAACGATTAATTTAATAAGTTAAAATGAGTTTCTCAAAAGCTGTTTCTAGATCTTCCCCATACAAACGGCTCTCGTGATAAATTTTTATTAAATTATAGGATAATTTATCTAACCTATTTTGGTCAAATTTCTTTAAGTAATCCTTTGATTTTTGATAAGGAAAGCTCTTTAAGCCCGATTCTGCGACATTTTTAGACTTGGAAACTATTAACAATGTTTTGACCTGCCACCAGACAACTCCATAAATTTCTTCCGCTGAATATTCCTGCAGGGCCTTTCTATACAAAAGCCAAGATTTTCTTTTATCTAAACTCCCTATCGCTCCAGCTAGGTCAAATAAATTCATTTTAATATTTTTATTATCCTTTATTTCAAAAAAATCAATTTTTTCGGCAAATTTTTCAATCTTTTTTAAATTTCTTGGATCAATTTTTTCTTCTTGAATTAGAAAAATGTTTTCTGATGTAGTGAACTTTTTCAAATTACTCATAAAATAATCTTTAGCAGCAGAATCCTCTAGAACTCGGGACATTGTCACAATATATTTATTTACAAACAAAGTCTGAGAATCAAAAAACTCGTTAATCTGGTTTTCAGAAAAATTACTAATATTGATTTTAAAAATAGAAGCATCAGGTTGTTTTTTCAAAAGAGTTTTTTGAATCTGATCACTTTTTTCTAAAACTTTATTAAAATTTCCGTGTAAAAAATAAAACATTTGATTTAATTTTAATTTGTTATTTAAGGTCTCCCCAACTTTTTCCTATGTTAGCTTCAACTAAAATAGGTATTCCCTTTGTTTGTTTTTTGTCTAAAATATTTTCCATAATATTTTTAATCTTCTTCTCTAAATCTAGTTTTTTATCTTCCAAAATTTTTGTTGGCAATTCGTAAATTACTTCATCATGAATCTGTAAAATCAGTTTAACTTTTTTATCAATTTTCTGTTTTTTTAGGAAATCATCAATCTCTACCATTGCTAGCTTGATTAAATCAGCCTGAGTTCCTTGGATTGGTGCATTAATAGCCATTCTTTCGGCCTGTGATCTAATAAAAGGAAGTGGTGAATTAAATCCTTCAAAATATCTCCTTCTGCCAAATAATGTAGTGGTGTATTTATTCATAGCAGTCTCTTTTTTAATTCTATCCACATATTCTGCAACACCTGAATACTTTTCGAAATATTTATTATAAAAACTTTGGGCGGTTTTTCTATCAGTTCCTAGATTTTTCTGCAAAGCACTAACCCCCATTCCATAGAGGATCCCAAAATTAATCACTTTGGCTTTTCTTCTCTGTTCCTTTGTAACATCCTCCGGAGAGACATCAAAAACTTCGCTTGCGACTGCGGTGTGAATGTCCAGATTATTCTTAAAGGCGTTTATTAATTTTTTATCACCAGACAAAAATGCAGCGATCCTTAATTCAACCTGTGAATAATCGAAACTTATTAATATGTTCTCTTTGTCCGAAATAAAAGCTTTCCTAATTTTCCTTCCTCGAACACTGCCAACTGGGATATTTTGGAGATTAGGATCATTTGATGAAAGCCTCCCTGTAGTGGTTCCTGTTTGAGAAAAATTAGCATGAATCCTACTATCTTTCCCACAAAATTCTGGAAAATTATCAATATAAGTTGAAAGTAATTTTTGCAGCTCACGATATTCCAAAATTAATTCTGCAATTTTATGACCTTCGTCTTTTAATTTAACTAGGATTTCTTCCTTGGTAGAATATTTGCCTGTAGAAGTTTTTCTCATTCCTTTATATTTCAACTCCATTTTTTCAAATAAAACCTCTGACAATTGTTTAGGGGAATTCAAATTTAGTTCCTCCCCTGCTATTTTATAAATCTGTTTTTGAATTATCTCTAATTCAGCATGATAATCTTTTGAAAGTTTTTTTAATTCCTTCAGGTCAATTAAAACTCCGTTGCCTTCCATTTTTTCAATAACAGTCATCAGTGGCTTTTCAATTTTTTCATAAATAAATTCTAATTTTTTATTTTTTAATTCATTAAAAATAACTTCTTTAGACTTTTTAAAATCACGACTTTCGTTTTGACTAGTATAAGCAAAAATATCTTCAAGAGTTGGGTTTGTAACATTAGAATCTAATACCCACAAAGCCAGAGAGGCTTCTTTCAACTCTTGATTACTAACATTAATTTGTTTAGGTTCATATTTTAGATTATCCATACCATTCTCCTCACCTAAGCCTCCATTTTTACTATCAGTAAATTCATCCCAATTATCAGTTTTTGAATTAACCCCAAAATCACCAAGTAAATTATCAAACCTACTTATTAAGGTACGGAAGTCTAATTCCCTAAAAAACTCTTTAATTGGATCAGGCTGCATTGCTTGGTACCATTTTTGTTTTGGCAGTTTGAAATCTACAGGCGCATCCAATCGAATTGTGGCCAGCATTTTACTAAATAACGCTTCTTCTTGATTATCAATTAATAATCTAATTATTCTCTCTTTAATTCCGGCTTTTTTAAATTCCTCAAAAACCTGGCCGGTAAATTTTTCGTCTTCAATTTTAATTTTTTCTAATTTTTTATATATTTTTTCTATAGTCCCAAAATTTACAATCAAATTAGTAGCTGTTTTTTCACCAACTCCAGCAATCCCAATAATATTATCTGATGGATCACCTCTTAAGCCTTTGTAGTCGATTACCAATTTGGGTTTGAAACCAAATCTTTCAATAACTTTCTTTTCATCATAAATTATAGTGTCCTTGATCCCCTTTTTTAAAGTATAAACCTGCACTTTTTTTCCTGTAACCAACTGCAAAGTATCCATATCTCCTGATGCAATAAAAATCTGCAATTCTTTTTGATTTTTAGTTTGTTCAACAATAGTTCCTAGAATATCGTCAGCTTCAAACCCTTCTTTTTCATAAATTGGTATATTAAAAATCTTCAACAAATCCTTGGCTCGGTTAAATTGTTTTTTCAAATCGTTGTCTGTCTCCCTTCTACCTGCCTTATAATCAGCATAGGCTTCATGTCGATAAGTAGGTTTTGGTAAATCAAAAGCCGCCACAATATAATCCGGCTTTAATTCTTTTATTAAGGAAAAAATCATCGTAACTAATCCAAATAATGCCCCTGTCGGTTCACCTTTGCTTGAAACAAAATCAGGAAGTGCGTGATAGGCTCTGTGCAAAATAGCGTGAGCATCCAAAATTACTAATTTTTCATTTACTTTTTTAGCTTGTTTTTTGGTGGGCATATTATTTTTTAACTTATTTAATAAATTAATTTTCAATCAGAGCAACTTTTCTGGTAACTTCATCTACAAATTCAAATTTTAAAGTAATGGTTTCAGGTGGTAAAATATCAGAAATATTTTCAGGCCATTCTACTACAATTAAATTATTATTCTCTACTAAATCATGATGCCACCCCAATTTAACCAATTCATCAGCTAGGTCAATTCTGTAAGTATCAATATGAATTAATTCCTTAAAATGATTATTTTCAATTTTAAATCTTTT
>CAZKXE010000055.1:0-4082 GCA_964556855.1 uncultured Candidatus Saccharibacteria bacterium | reverse complement strand
CGCGATGAATTAGGATCAGGATATCAGGTACAACAATCATTAATAGCGGTTGGTTCGGGTGGTTTAGCTGGTAGGGGGTTTGGACAAAGTATCCAAAAATTCAACTATTTACCAGAGCCGTATGGTGATAGTATTTTTGCTATAGTAGGCGAGGAGTTTGGTTTTATTGGTGCTTCTGTTATTATAATATTATTCTCGATTTTATTAATCAGAAGTTTTATTTTAGGAATTAAAATTAAAGAGCATTTTCCTTCAATCATAATTTTCGGCTTGATTATGTTAATTGTTGGACAGTCTTTCTTTAATATGGGTGCTACACTGGCAATATTACCATTATCCGGTATGCCATTAATTTTTATTAGTCATGGTGGTACAGCGATGTTTTTTTCTTTGATTTCAATTGGTATAATACTTAACATATCTAAAACAGTAAAACAATAAAAACTATGAAAATATTATTTACAGGAGGCGGAACTGGTGGACACTTTTATCCAATTATTGCAGTGGCAAAAGAAATTAGACATATAGCTAAGGAAAATAAAATGGTTCAACCAACACTATTATATTTTGCGCCAGATCCATATATGGAACAAATGCTTTACGATAATCAAATATTCTTCAAACCTATCCTTGCCGGAAAAGTTCGTAATTATAGCTCTGTATTAAATTTCTTTGATATTTTCAAAACCTTTTTTGGAGTTATGGGTGCCCTGTGGAAGGTTTTTTGGTCATATCCTGATGTTATTTTTAGCAAGGGGGGATACGGAAGTTTTCCAGTTGTTCTAGCTGGTAGAATATTAGGTATACCAATTATTATTCATGAATCAGACTCTGTCCCTGGAAAAGTTAACAAATGGTCAGGAAAGTTTGCAAAAAGAATCGCAATATCATATCCGGATGCTGCCAAGTATTTCCCAGCAGAAAAAACCGCTTGGACAGGAAATCCTGTTAGACCAGAAATTGAAATGTCATCAAAAGAGGGGGCCAGCGAATATTTGAAATTAAAAGAAAATATTCCGGTACTTTTAATCCTTGGTGGATCACAGGGGGCAAAGGTTATTAATGATATAATTCTCGATTCATTACCAAAGTTGATTGAAAGATTTCAAATAATTCATCAAACCGGAGTAAATAATTTCGAAGAAGTTAAAAATACAGCAGAATCAATTTTGATTCATTCAGAATATAAAAATAGATACAATGCATTTCAATACCTTGATGACCTAGCAATGAGAATGTCAGCTGGTGCCGCCGACATCGTTATAACAAGAGCTGGTTCAACAATTTTCGAAGTTGCTTCATGGGGAATACCTAGTATTATTATTCCAATAACAGAATCAAATGGTAACCATCAAAGACTTAACGCATATACTTATGCTAGAGCTGGAGCAGGAATCGTCATCGAGGAAAAGAATCTATCTGATGATATTTTAATGGCACAAATTAACAAGATTATGTTTAACGAAGATGTTTACAAACAAATGGTTGAAAATAGTAAGGCCTTTGCAAAGCCAAATGCAGATAGAGAAATTGCAGAAGAAATATTAAAATTTGGCTTGCATAATAAAAAAAATAATAAATAGTAACAATATGAATAAAATTAAAAATCAGATTAAAAGATTCCTTCGAATAAATCAAAATACCCTAAAGAGGGAAGTCGTGACTAGAATTGCACCATCCCCAACTGGTGTTATGCATATTGGGACAGCTAGAACTGCCTTGTTCAACTATTTATTTGCAAAACAATATGGTGGAAAATTTATTTTAAGAATTGAAGATACCGATACAGAAAGAAGTAAACCTGAATTTGAAAAAGATATTATCGAAGGATTAAAATCTTTAGATTTAAATTACGATGCTTTTTATAAACAGTCAGAAAGAAAATTAATTTACCAGAAATATTTAAATAAATTAATTCAGGAAGGCCATGCCTACATATCGAAAGAAGACGGCGGAGATAGAACTGAAGTCATTAGATTTAAAAATCCAAATATAAAAATTACTTTTAAGGATTTAATCAGGGGAGAAATTACCTTTGATACGAGCGATTTGGGTGATTTTGTTATAGCAAAGTCACTTACTGAACCACTTTATCATTTAGCGGTTGTTGTTGATGATTTTGAAATGGATATTACCCACATTATTAGAGGTGACGATGGAATTTCTAACACCCCGAGACAAATTCTGATACAACGAGCAATAGGAGCACCGACTCCAGATTATGCTCACTTACCGTTGATTCTAGGTTCTGATAAATCTAAATTATCAAAGAGGCACGGTGCAACATCATTAGTGGCTTTTAAAAAATCTGGCTACCTAAAAGAAGCTATCCTAAACCACCTTGCATTTCTTGGTTGGAACCCTGGAACTGATCAGGAAATATTTTCTCTTGATGAACTTATTAAGGATTTTTCTTTAGATAAAGTTTCGAAAGGAGGTGCTGTTTTTAATATAGACAAATTAAAATGGTTTAATCATCACTACTTACTAAAATTAACAAACAAAGAATTTACAGAAATGTTTGCCCCATTATTCAGAAATTATCTAGCTACTGAAGGAATTAATTTTGATGAAATAAATCTGGAAATAATTGTTTCAGATTTAAAGGATATTATCCTCGAAAGATGTTTTTCATTTGATGATCTGAATATAAAATTACAAGCAGGGGAGTTTGATTTCTTTTTCAAACAACCAAATATTGACGATGCTGAAAAAATTATTTGGAAAAAATCTGATAAAGAAAAAACAATTGATCATCTCGAGTATGTTATAGGTGTTATTTCTAATAATTGGCCAAATAAATCACTGAGCCAGAAAGACAAGATTGAATATTTTAAAAACTTAATTTTTAAATATGCGGAAGATAATGGAAAAGGTGATGTTTTGTGGCCCGTTAGATATTCTCTAACAGGATTAGATAGATCTCCTGACCCCTTAACAATCTTATCAATCATTAACCAAGATGAGGCTGTAAACAGATTAGTAAATGCTGTTAATCTACTCAAATAGAAATTTATATGACAAAAAGCACTAAAAATAGCAGAATAATGCAAAAAATAGCCTCATTTTGGCTTGTTTTTGCCCTTATTTTGAGCTTTTTACCACAAAACCTAACTTATGCTGACCAGGCTGAAATTAATCGTTTAAACACAGAAATTAACGAAAAACAGGCTAAAATAGATGCATTAAATAAAGAAATAGAAAGACAGAGGGCTAGTTTGAATTCTGCAGCAGGAAGAGCTAATAATTTAAATAATACCATAGAAGAATTAGAAGCAACAAGAAATAAACTTGAAAATGGAATTCTCGAAACTCAAGCTCAAATTGAAAAAGCCGAACTAACTATTGATAAATTAAACCTAGAAATTAAAAACAAAGAAGTAGAAATTCAAAAAGGTTCTAGTGCCTTATCTGAGACTGTTCGCAAGATGAATCAACTCGAACAGTATTCTTTAATAGAGAGATTTTTAAATTACGATAGCTTGTCTGATTTCTGGTTAGATATTGAATCCATGCAAAATCTTCAAAAGAGGCTCCACACGGAAGTCAACGAACTCAATTCCTTACAAGAAACATTAATCAACAAAGAAAATGAAAAAAGTCTAGAGAAGACAAATCTAACCAAGCAAAAAGATATTCTGTCTGGTGAAACTGCAGTTATAAAATCAACCGCAGCTGAAAAAGCAGATCTATTAAAGAGAACAAAGCAAGAAGAAGCCGAGTATCAGAAAATTCTAAATCAAAAAATGGCAGAAAGACAAGCTTTCGAACAGGAGCTACTAGAAATTGAATCGCAATTGAATTTTTTAATTGACTCCGACTCATATCCACAGGCTAGAAGAGGAATCCTAGGTTGGCCCTTAGACAGTATAATCATCACTCAACAATTTGGAGGAACGCAATTCGCTAAAAATAATCCAGGTATATACGGCAGGGCTTACCATCCGGGAACAGATTTCGGAACTCCAATTGGTAGCAAAGTTAAATCAATTTACGATGGGGTAGTTAAGGGATTTGATAATACCGATAATTATCCAGGCTGTTACTCTTGGGGAAATTGGTTATTAATAGAACATGATAAT
>CAZKXE010000054.1:0-4090 GCA_964556855.1 uncultured Candidatus Saccharibacteria bacterium | reverse complement strand
GACCGCACCGCAGGTGCATAAAACTTCCGAAAATTCTGAAATTGTAAATTGGCGGAGAGAGAGGGATTCGAACCCTCGATGCCCTTTCGGACATTCTGGTTTTCAAGACCAGTGCGATCAACCGCTCTGCCATCTCTCCAGTAATTTAATATACTAGCGAAAAAAAGATAAAAAATCAATGCTAATAAAATCATTTTTAAAGTAAAATGATTTAAAAATAAAAACACATTTACCAGTAAAGTTTAAAAAATCTAGCTTTAGTTGAAAAAAACATAGACAACTACTAAAAAATTAGAGATAATATAAACATGAAAGAACAACCAGAGCCTACTAAAATTAAATCCAAGAAAATTTCATGGGAAGCATATAACCATATCAAGATCGAAAAATCTGCAGATTGGTATTGGATTGTCAGTATTATTGCTATTGCTGGTGCTGTATTATCAATTTACTTTAACAATTTGTTATTAGCTGTATTGATTTTAATTGGAACCTTTGCTATTTTTATCCAAAATAAAATAGAACCAAAAATGACTGATTATGAAATCAATCGTCGCGGGATTATGGTTGGTGATACGATTTACCTTTATTCTAGTCTTGAATCCTTTTTTGTAATAGATGAAGATGGTTGGGATAGAGATCGATTACTTTTGAAATCAGAAAAATTATTCATGCCTCTAATCACTATTCCTTTGGGAGAGGATTCAAATCCAGATGAAATTCGTGATTACTTATTAGAATATTTGAATGAAGAGCAAATTGAAGAATCATTGATTGAAAAAATAGCTCTTGTTTGTGGTTTTTAAATATTCAATTAAAAGCTCTCGTAGTTCAATGGATAGAACGTGAGTTTGCGGAACTCATGATCCAGGTTCGATTCCTGGCGAGAGCACATACAAATTATGCAAAGAAAAAACCCTTCATTTTGAAAGGGTTTTTTAATTTTCGTATTAAACGAATTTAAATTATTTAACCAAGGTCTTATCAACCATTCGGCTATATTTTGCTTTTCTTCGAGCTGCAGTGTTTTCTTTCAAAGTCCCCATTTTAGCTGCTTTATCTAATTTTTTGTAGATAGTTGGAATTAATTCTTTAGCTTCTTTATTTTTCCCTTCTGCTAATAATTTTTTAATTTGTTTTTCAACGTCTTGGATTCCTCTTTTTCTACGCAAATTGAAAACGGCCTTTTTTTCCGAATTTCTAATTGCTTTTTTTGCTGATGTTGTAATTGCCATAATTTTTATTTGATTTTGGTTACTTTATCAGAAGTTTTGCAATTATGCAATACCCAAAATCAATTTAAATGATAAAATATAAGCATGATTAATATTTTGCGAGGCAAAATTATCGAAAAGGAATTAGACTCTATTACTTTAGATGTTGGGGGTGTTGGATATAAAATCTTTGTTACAAATGACTTTTTGTCAAAAAACATTACAGCAGAGCAAGAAACGACCATTTTTACTTACCTAGCTGTCCGCGAAACAGCCCTTGATTTATATGGTTTTGAGAACCAATCAGACAAAAGTCTTTTCAAATTACTTTTGACTGTTTCTGGTGTCGGTCCAAAATCAGCTCTGAATATTATGAACAGCGTTACCCATGAAATGATCGAGGAAAGTGTTTCTAAAAATGATCCTAATTATTTATCAAAAATTTCAGGGATCGGCAAAAAAACAGCCGAAAAAATTCTAATCGGATTAAAGGACAAAATCGGAACTATTTCAAGCGATTCTTCAGCAAAACAAAATGACAACAGCCTGGCAATAGACGCGCTGGTTTCACTTGGTTATTCTGAAAAATCTGCTCGTGATATTATCAAGGACATAGATAAGGAGGGTAAAACTACAGAACAAATTATCAAAGAAGCTTTAACAAAAATTAATTAAATTTATGGAAAGAATTCTAAGAATCATAGAAAAAATTATCCCCAAAAAAATCTACAGGTATTTCCAGCCTTTTTATCATTATATGATGGCTTGGATTGGTGCTTTTATTTATCGCTTCCCTGCTCACAAGTTATATGTAATTGGGGTTACTGGAACTAAAGGAAAATCTAGTGTGACCGAAATGATAAATTCTATTTTAGAAGAAGCAGGTTACAAAACAATTTTGACAAATACTATCAGATTTAAAATTGATCAGGAATCATTACCTAATAAATTTAAAATGTCTATGCCTGGTCGCTTTTTCTTACAAAAAAAATTACGCCAAGCTGTCAAAGCAGGCTGCACACACGCTGTAATTGAAATCACCTCCGAGGGATCAAAATTTTATAGGAATCGTTTTATTCCTTTGGATGCTTTTGTATTTACCAATATTACCCCAGAACATATAGAATCCCACGGATCATTCGAAAAATACCTGGAAGCTAAATTAGATATTGGCCGGAATGTTAAAAATCATAGAAATCAATTCAATTTAAATATAAACCCAAGCCAAAAAACTGTCGGGGTTATCAACAAGGATGATGATGAGGCTGACAAATTTTTGGAGACTAATTACGATCAGAAAATTACTTATAGTATCAGTGATGCTAAACCAATTGATTTATCTGATGGAATAAAAATGAGATTCAAAAAAAATACGATCTATTCCCATCTAGAAGGTGAATTTAATGCTGTTAATATTCTAGCGTCTGCGAGCCTGGCTTATGAAATTGGAATACCTGAACAAAAAATCAGAGATGGGATTGAAAATTTAAAAGTTATTCCAGGAAGAGTCCAGAAAATCAAAACTAATAAGGATTTTGACATTATCATTGATTACGCCCACACAGCCGAATCATTAACTGCTCTATATCAAGCCTTCCCTAATAAAAAGAAAATTTGTGTACTTGGTAACACAGGCGGAGGACGAGATAAATGGAAAAGACCAATTATGGCTAAAGTAGCTGAAAAATATTGTGATGAAATTATTTTAACTAACGAAGATCCATATGACGAAGACCCTATGGAAATTATAGAAAGTATGGAGAAAGCTATCACTAAAAAAACTCCGGCTGTAATTTTAAACAGAAGAAGTGCTATTAGAACAGCCATTACAGAAGCCGGCCCCAAAAGTGTTGTCTTGATCACGGGAAAAGGAACTGACCCATACATCATGGAGGCTGATGGTAAAAAAACTCCATGGAGCGATTTTGATGTTGCTACCGAGGAGTTGAAAAAATTAAAGTAAATTAAAATAAATAAAGCGACAATTTTCAAGATTGTTTTTATTGCAAAAGTGATACTATTTGTTTTATGCCAGAACTACCAGAGGTTCACACCACCACTACAATTTTAAATAAACTGATTACAGGCCAAAAAATTAAAAATGTTTGGACTGATTTGAATAGTTCTTATTATTTAGGGAAGGAAAACATTAAAGATCCTGAATATTTCCGTAAATTCCAAAAACAAATCAAGGGTAGAATAATAGAAAAAGTTCAAAGAAGAGCCAAAAATATTCTAATTTATTTAGATAATGATCAAATTATATTAGTCCACATGAAAATGACTGGGCAATTATTATTAGGGAACTATAAAAAGAACAAAGATAAATGGTCATCCAGTGAGCCTGGTCCCCTACAAGACCCGTTTAGTAGATTTATTCATTTTGTAATTGAATTTAATAGTGGAAACCATCTGGCATTATCTGACATGAGAAAATTTGCCACCGTTAAATTAATAAGTTCAGTTGATTTAGAAAAAGAATTTTCAAAAACTGGGCCAGAACCACTGGAAAAAAATTTCGATTTAGATCAGTTTATAAAAATTTTACTAAACAAACCAAATTTAAATATTAAAACTGCCCTTATGAAGCCAGAAATTATTTCGGGAATTGGTAATATTTATTCTGATGAAATATTATTTGAAAGCAGAATAAGACCAGATAGAAAAGTCGCCAGTCTTAAAAAATCTGACCTTGAAAAAATATTTAAAAATATGAAAAATATTTTAAGAAGAGGAATTAAATTAGGCGGTGATTCAATGTCTGATTATCGCAATCCATATGGAGAAAAAGGAAATTTTCAATTACATCACCAAGTCTATGGACGTAAAAATCAGCCTTGCCTTAAAAAAAATTGTTCTAATAAAATTGAAAGAAT